>JAUQOX010000387.1:0-619 GCA_030550695.1 Gemmatimonadota bacterium
GATCTCCTCCGCGGTGGGGGCGAAGGCCCCGACGTTGTATGCGGTTTGCTTGAGGTTCTCCCGCGGGGCGCGCGCCAGCTGCACCAGCGCCTCCACCCCGTCGGGCATGGCCATGAACGGGATTTGCGTGTCCTCCCGCACGAAGCAGGCGTAGGGCTCGCCCTTGGCCGCCGCATGGATCATTTCCGGGGCGAAGTCCGAGGTCCCGCCGGAGGGAACGGTCACCGCGGAAATCAAACCGGGAAACCGCACGCAGCGAAAGTCCACTTTGCCGGCCAGCGGTTCCGCCGCCAGCTGCCGGTAGTGGCGGGCGTAGTACCGCCCCAGGTGCTCGCAGTACAGCTTGTTGCACCCGTACATGGTGATCGGCTGGAGGAACTGGTCCTCCTTGACCTTGCCGGCCGCCTTCTTGGTGTCTCGGTCGGGCAGGCCGTACACGGCAATCGAGGAGGGGTACACGAAAACCACCGGACGACCGTGGGACTCCCCTTCGCGCTGGGCAAATTCCAAAAGGTTCAGGGTCCCCTCGACGTTGACCTGGTGGGCCGCCACCGGCGTGAACTCTCCCCTCGTGGAAAGCAGGGCGGCCAGGTGGAAAATCAGGTCCACCTCGAACTCC
>JAUQOX010000387.1:629-2048 GCA_030550695.1 Gemmatimonadota bacterium
TGTCCAGGATCGAGCCCACGAACTCGCGGTGGACCTTGCCCTTGAGCTCGGCTGGCAGCTCCCGCACGTCCAGGGTCACCAGGGTGTGACCGCCGTCCTGGGCCAGACGCTCGATGAGCCCGTGGCCGATTTCCCCCGAGGCCCCCGTGATCAACACCACCGGTTTGCGCATGGCTTCCTCCGTCTCGTGAAGGTTAGCACAAGCGCTCTCGACGGCGAGCTGGGTGCCGGAAGCCGGCGGGATACACCAGCCTCAGGCGACGGTGACCTCGGGGCAGAGGTAGACGTCCTGGATGGCGTGGAGCAGCTCGATCCCCTCGTTCATGGGCTTCTGGAAGGCCTTGCGGCCGGAAATCAGGCCCATGCCTCCGGCCCGCTTGTTGATCACGGCCGTGCGCACCGCCTGCGCGACCGTGTTCGGAATGTCGTGGAACTTCAGATCGAGAAAAACCTGCTTGCCCAGCGCCTTCAACGCCTCTACCGTCAATCCATATCCCGCTCCGGAGGGAGCCGAAGATTGGGACGATAGAAGGGACAGCATGAACGCCAAAAGAAGCGCCCCCAGCCACACCCAAGCCCTCAGGCGCCGTGGCGGGAGCATAACCCCAAGCCCCATCACAAGAATCAAGGCGCCGCTCAAGGTACGGTTGACAAGGATAAGCCCCGCAGCAACCGACCCGACGGTCACCCACAACCAGCGGCGGGAGGGATATTCTCGAGCGGAATCCCAACACAACAAAGCGCCTAGGGCGGCCGTCTTGGCTGTGACATCCAAGGAGAGTCCGAATGGCATGTCCAGCCCCCCCACGAGCGACCTCGTCATCGCCAAGATGCCCACCAACATCGAAACGCCAAGAGTGGCTACGGCGAATGTCCTCAGTCCATCCTCACCCTCCCTGTAGAGGACCGTGGAAAGCAACAAAAAAGCAGGCAAATCCAACAGCAGAAGGTTCAGGAGTATTTGCCGTCCCTGCTCCTCATGGGGAGACCATAGCAGGGAGACCCCCACCCATCCCAAGAAGGCGGAGAACACCAACAACGGACGGCTGTCCGGCATGAACTCCTCGGGACGGTTCCGAGGCGTGAACACCTGCCTGCCGATCCATGCGATGATGGATGACACCAACGATCCGAACGCGATGACCTTGAACAGCCCGTCCCCAGCCGTCATATCTTGGGCGCCAGTGAGACTGGTGAAGAACGCCAAAAGTCCGAAAAAGATGATGTCCCACAGGCGATGGGCTGACATACCCCCCCCCACTCCGTCGTTCCGATTCCATTCGTTAATCTGTGCCGTGACGGGACGCCTTAGGAACCTTTTTTTCTCATCCATCCGCGGTTCTCCGCGCATGACGCGCCAACCATTCAACCAACTTGTTGGCGGAACGCCGATCCATCCGGTGATGCATCGGCAGGTTA
>JAUQOX010000388.1 GCA_030550695.1 Gemmatimonadota bacterium
GCTTCCCTGAAATCTTGCCCTGGCCAGGGGAGTGGAGACCCCGGCGTGCCTGAGGGCGTGGCGGAGAGCCGAAAGGCCTTGTGGTGAATGGGAAGTAGGGCCGCCCCCCAACCGCGAGTGCCCTTCCAGCTTACCTTTTTCCTCCCCTGGGCCGGGTAGCGAGGGGAGGACCAAAGGGGTCACGGTTTGCCAGAGCCTGCTCCCTCGGCGCGTTCCGATGCCGTAGGCCAAAAGGATGCCGGGATTTTGGGCGGGCAGCAGAAGAAGCCGGCTGGTAGCCAGATGAGAGACGGAAAACACCAGACCGGAGAAGCCTTTCGCGACCTCTTCGAAGGTAAGGCTGCAAGAGGGTGGAACTTCCACAAGGAGATGTCGAATGCAGAAGTCCGCATGGAAATATCCGATGGTCGGCAGGGGCAGGATCCGAACCCGGCCCGTCTGCCCCCCTCGCCACGAGCCGTCCGGATGTCGGCCGACCAAGGCGGCAGCAATGACGGCTGCCCCATCGGGGTGGAGTTCCATGAGCCTTTCAACTGCCGCATCCCGGGCGGCAACGACAAGATGGTAGGCCGCTCCCACTGGGAGAGCAAGGGGTTCGTCGGGATCGCAGGCCTTCCGAAGTTGGAACAGCAGGCGCTCCATGGGGCCGCCTCCGGGCCCGTGCCGGACCCTCAAGTCTCCTTGGATTCCGATCCTGCCGAAGACTCCCCTCCTGCCCGGTACAGCTCTTCCAGCTTCATCTTCTTCTTTTCCTCCTTCATATCCACCTGCACAACCTTGGGCAGCCACTCCGTAATGGCTTCAGCTGCAGCCCGCTTCTCATCGGGACTCCAATCCTCACCCTCCCGAGCCAGGCGAGCGAGATTCCGGGCCTGGTCATGCCAGGTGGTGTGGGGCCTGTCCTTCCTTCCGCGAGACCTCTGAAACTGCTCCTTCATCTTTTGCCGGAACTCCTCCACCGTTTGCATGTTCTTGCTCAGGGGGGGGCCTTCCGTCAAGGTCTCTTGGGCAGGTGCCGGTCCGGCAGGTGCCTCCCGTAGCGGGGCCTCGCGGGCGGGGTGGGGTTTTTCCTCGAACGCCATGGTGCCATAACCCACGGACGTCTTGGCTCCGAAGCCGAGCCACTGGAAGGCATGCCTCAGAGCCGCCTCGAGGAGTGTCTTCCACATTCCCCCTTCTGCCAAGGATGGTGCGAGGCGTCGAAGGTGAGCAAGGTCGCAGTGGACGTGGAAGACAAAGACCGAATCTGGAGGGACGGTGAGGAACTTCACGGGAATGGGCTGGCCGCTGTCGTGGGGAGAAACGCTGTCACCCGTCCTCCTGTCCTTCTTTTTCTGATAGTAATGGGTCTGGTGAGGCGTCATGATCTCCAGCAGAAGGGTGTCGCACTGGGGAATGACGTCCCAAAAGGTGAGGGCGCCCCGGACGTGGGTGGTGCTCCCTTCCGAACTCTCCAGGCCGAAGAGGACGTCCAAGGGCGACAACAGCAGTTGCTCGCCCTCCAGGCTGACGGGGAAGGTGCCCTGCATCGTCCAGCCGCCGTGGTCTTCCCACTCCCCGCTTGCCAATTGCCGGGCGGCTTGCCTCAACACCCCCTTCACGCCGCTCGCCGGAAAATAGGGGAGCCCGTGGGGGTTGAGGAACGCGAACCCGTTCTCCAGCGGGTGCTCATTGCCGAGGCCGGTGGTGAAGGGTGCCACGGAGCGGGCATGGGCCACGAAAACCGCTTCCTGAGGGAGCCGGGCGATGAGATCCTGCTGACGCTGGAGAAGAGCTCTGGCCAGAGCTTGGTCTCCAGGGCTGAGCTTCACGACCTCATCCCACATGTCCTTAGTGGCCATGAAGTTGTTCTTCTCCCACAGGTTTGGCTGATCCTTCTGATCCGTCCAAAGGCGGAGGTACATCCCGAAGCGCATCCCGGGCGAAGCAGACCGGAAGTCCCGCCCCAGGTATTGGGGGACAGCCGCTCTGGGCATAGGTCATCCTCCCTTCGCGGCCTTCAGCCGGGCCGATGCCATTTGGCGCATCCATCGCAGCCAGG
>JAUQOX010000003.1 GCA_030550695.1 Gemmatimonadota bacterium
CGCCGGAAGTGTTCACCTGCACCAGGACGGGGAGAGGACTCCGTCCCCCCTCCAGCCGAAAGGCGGAGAGGCGCCGGGCCAACTTGAGGGAGTCCACCGAGTGCACCCAATTGGCCAGGCCCGCCACGTCCTTGGCCTTCCGGCTCTGCACGTGGCCTACCATGTGCCAGGTGGCAAAAGGCTGGCCGAGGATCCGGATCTTCGCTTCCAGCTCCTCGACCCGATTCTCGCCCAGGTCCTCCAGTCCCACCGCCCGGGCCATGCGAAGGACTTCCGGAGGCTGGCCTTTGGTCACGGCCACGATCCTCACCTCCGACGGATCCCGGCCGGCCCCTCGGGCGGCCTGAGCCACGGCCTCCTTGACCCGGTTCAGGTTCTGCCGCAATTGGGCTTCGTCCATAGCCTTATAGTTTAGTGTCCCCGCCGGGCGAAAGGAAAAGGATCGGCTTCCCTCGCACCGGACACAGCGCCGGCTCCCCCCGGCCTCCGGCCCCCCATGACCCCACGGAAAGGGCCCTTCCCGAGGCGTTCCCTACCCTGGCGGAAGGAAAAGGCCCCGCCGGTTTCAGCCGGCGGGGCCCCACATGTCCCCTGGAAAAAGCCCTCCCCCGCCGTCCTCACCTCGTGGTGAAGGTGATGGGGAGAGAAATCCACACGGGCACCCGTTTGTCCCGGTTCAGGGCCGGAGTGAACTGGGCGATCTGGGCCACCTTGAGGGCCGCATCATCCAGGGCCTTGTGACCGGAACTCTGGTTCACGATGGTCCGAACCACCCGCCCGTTCTCGTCAATGAAGAACCAGACCAAAACGGTGCCGCCGATCCCCGCGTCCCTGAGCAGGGGCGGATACTCCCGCTCCAGGGCCCGGGCCACTTCGTCCCGGTTCTTCATCTCCGGCTTCACCGTGAAGGGAGTGAAGACGGGAGCGTCCTCCAGCCTGGCCGTCGTCACCTCGTTGCTGGGCGGAGGGGGGAGCGACGACACCGGGTTGTCCGCAAAGGTGGTGGGAGCGATGGTGATGTCCTCGCTCACGTTCACGTCCGTGGCCACCACCGGCATCGCCGGCCGCTGAATGGCCTGAGGCGGCGGGGGAATCTCGATCTCAGGCGGGAGTTCGATGGCCTGGAGGGGGTTGTCCGAGTACGACACATCCTTCGCCGTCATTTCCGGCCAGAGGGCGAAGACGGCAAAATGGATGACCGTGGCCAGGATCATGGACCCCCAGAACCAAGCCCCGAAGGCCCTCTTGAACCGGTCGTTGGCGGTCAGGAACCCCTCCAAGGTTCCCGCGCCCGCCACGGCTTGAGCGCTCATCGCCTTACCCTCGTCATTTGACGCTCGAGCTGCGTCGCGAACACCACGCGGAGCACGCCCGCGGAGGACAACTCATCCTGGATCTGGTTGATATACTTGTACGGGGTCTCCCGGTCGGCCCGGATGGAAACCACCAGCCGGCGTTCCGAAGCCACATACAGGGGAGCCACCCGGTCGGAAACCTGGTCCATGGGAATGTTCTGGTCGTTCATCCAGACCGAGCCGTCCCGCTCCACCCAAATATTCAAGATGTTCTTGATCTTCTCGTCGATCTTCTGGGTAGCCGCCGCCTGCGCCCATTGGATGGGCCGCTCCCGGTCGGTGCGGAAAACCGTGGTGACCATGAAGAAGATCAGGAGCAGGAAGGCGATGTCGGCCAGGGAGGACGAAGGGATCTCCGAGGCCACCTTCGATTTCCGATCCAATCCGCCGCCGCGAATGGGCATGGTCCGTCACTCCAGAATCTGCAGGGAGATGCGCTCGGCCCCCGCCAACTGAAGGGCGTCCAGCACATCGATCATGAAGCGGTGAGGAGCATCCGGGTGGGTTTTCACCGCCGCGATGAGATTCGGGTTCTGGGCCACGTCCTGGCGCCAGATGGCCTCGATGTCATCGGCGCGCACCTGCTGTACCTGGGTGCTCTCCCCGCGCTTCACCTCCACGATCCCGTCCGGGCGGATGATGATGTGGAGAATGTTCTTCTGGCTGACCTGCACCTCCTCCCCCTTCTGGGGTAGGACCACCGGCAGCCCCTTGTCCTTGGGGAAGGTGGTGGTCACCAGGAAGAAGATGAGGAGGAGGAACGCAATGTCAGCCATGGACGCCGTGGGGATTTCGTCGCTGACCTTGCTCTTCTTCTGATTCAGGATGGCCATGGATCCCCTTCCTGTAGCCCTCTACAAATCTCTACCGGTAAAGTGGAGCCGGTGTTCCCGCGGGGGCAGGACCTCCCCAGGAGGCCCATCCGGTCATTCCCCGGCCGGCCCCGGGGAAGGAGCCCCTCCCTGCATCCCCGCCTGCACCACCCGGGAGGCCCGGGAGCCCACCGGGGACAGGGACCGGCGGGGGAGCTCCTTCCGCAGAATGGTGAGCTTGCCTTCCTTCTCCATATCCCAGGCCAGGTTGAGGACCTTCTGGGTTCCCTCTTCCATATCCAGGATCAGGCGATCGATCCGGTTCACGAAGAAGTTGTAGAACAAGTTCACCGGGATGGCGATGATGAGCCCCGCCGCGGTGGTGAGGAGGGCCACCTTGATCCCCCCCGCCACCAGGGCAGGGTCCACCTCACCGGCCGTCTCGATGGCGGCAAAGGCCAGGATCATCCCGGCCACCGTACCCAGAAACCCCATGAGGGGAGCCACGTTGGCCACCGTGGCCAGGACCACGAGCCCCCGCTCCAGGAAGGCCAGCTCGATGGAACCGGTGGTGCTGAGGGCTCTCTCGATCTCCCCCTCCTCCACCTTCCGAGCCCGAATGCGGCGCAGCCCCGCCAACAGAACCGCAGCAGCCGGGCCGGGGGTCTCCGAGGCAATGCGGATGGCCTCGTCCAGTCTGCCGGCCCGGGCTTCCTCTTCCACCGCGGTGAGAACCTTCTTGGCGTGCCGCCGGGCCACCAGGAGGGTCCAACCTTTAGCAAAGATGACGCCCAGGGCAATGAGGGAGCACAAGACCAGGGGGTACATCATCCACCCCCCGTCGCCGAAGAGCGTCAACAGCTGGTATTGCGATCCGCCCAAGGGAAACTCCTTTGCAAACGGCACAGGGACCTTGTCGTTCCCGCCACCCGAACCAGCGCGCCAATCTACGGGCAGCGGGAGGAATCTGTCAACGCGAAAACATCCCCTGACGGCGGATTCCCAACCGCCCTTGAAAGGCCTCCTGGAGGATCTCCCGCAACCGCGCCTCTTCGACCCCCACCTCCAGCCGTCCCCCCCGGGCCACGGAAATCCGGGAGGTCTCTTCGCTGACCACAATCACAGTGGCGTCGGTCTCTTCACTGAGGCCCAGGGCCGCCCGATGCCGGGTGCCCAGGCTCTTGTCATGCACGGGGAGCTGGGTGAGGGGGAGGATGGCGCCGGCCGCCACGATCCTTCCACCGCTGATGATCACGGCTCCGTCGTGGAGAGGAGTGTAAGGGGTAAAGATGGTCTTGAGCAATTCCGCCGAGAGGGGGGCATCCACCCGGCTCCCGGTTTCGACATATTCGTCGAGCCCTACCTCGCCCTGGATGGCCACGATCGCCCCCCGCTTCATGCGGGCCAGCTCCAGGACCGCTCGGAGAAGCTCGTCCGCCTCCCCCTTTCCCTCCATGGTCCGGAGATAGCGGACCAGAGGACTTCTTCCCAGCCTGGCCAAGGCCGAGCGCAGCTCAGGCTGGAAGACCACCAGAGCGGCGATGGCCCCGTACTGGAAGAGGTTCTCCAAAAGATACCGGATCAGGACCAGATCCAGGACCCGTGCCAGGAAGTAGGCCCCCACGAGGAAGAAAGCTCCCACCAGCATCTGCATGGCCCGAGTCCGCTGCAGGAGGAGCAACGCCCGGTAGATGAGGAAGGCCACGACGAGAATCTCGAAGAGGTCTTTCCACCCCGGCGCAAAGAAGCGAAGCTGGTCCAGGATCCCCCTCATGCTCGCCAGAAATCGTGGTCCCGGGGAACCGTCCCCCCGAAATCCCCCCTTCGGCTATCCTTCCGACCCTTCCCGGCGGGCGGCTGCCCCCGACGCCGGATCATTCCGCTCCGCCCCTTCCCCCAGGAGTCCCCCCACTTCGGCCCGCCCGACCACCGCCGCCGGCTGGGCCACCGCGGCGGGCTCGACGGCCTCTCCCCCCGCCCCCTTCTCCTCCTTCGGCCTCCGCTGGTCGTCCTCCTCCCCCGGCGCCGCGGCGGTGGAACTCTCCCCCGGCCGCTGGACGGGGGGAAGGGGCTCCCCCCGGGCCAGAAGCTGGATTTCGTCCTGGTCGAGGGTTTCCCGCTCCAGCAGAGCCTGGGCAATCCTTTCCAGGAGGTCCCGTTCCTGTTCCAGGATCCCCCGGGCCCTTCGGTAGGCCTCGTCCAGAATACGCTTGACCTCCCGATCCACGAGCTGGGCCGTGTGCTCCGACACCTCCCGGCGCTGGACCAGCTCCCGTCCCAGGAAAACTTCGTGCTCGGCGTCGCCCACGGCCATGAGGCCGATGACCTCGGACATCCCGAACTGGGTCACCATCCGCCGGGCGATGGTGGTAGCCCGTTCGATGTCGTTCCCGGCTCCGGTGGTGATCCGCTCCGGTCCGAACACCAGCTCCTCCGCCACCCGCCCCCCGAACAGCATGGCCAACTGCCCTTCCAGCCACTCCTTGGTGTAGGTGTGCCGATCCTCCTGGGGAAGGGAGGCGGTGATGCCCAGGGCCCTCCCCCGGGGCACGATGGTCACCTTGTGGACGGGATCCAGGCCCGGGATGCGGAGACCCAGAACAGCGTGTCCCGCTTCGTGATAGGCGGTGAGGCGCCGCTCGTGTTCCGTAAGGACCAGGCTCTTTCGCTCCGTCCCCAACATCACCTTGTCCTTGGCCCGCTCGAAGTGGTCCATGGTGACCCGCTCGGCGTTCTCTCGAGCGGCCAGGAGGGCGGCTTCGTTGCAAATGTTTTCCAGGTCGGCTCCGCTGAGCCCCGGGGTACCCTTGGCGATGACGGCCAGATCCACGTCCTCGGCCAAGGGGAGCTTCTTGGCGTGGACCCGCAGGATGGCTTCCCGCCCCTTCACGTCGGGGGAATCCACCACCACCTGGCGGTCGAAACGGCCGGGGCGGAGGAGGGCGGGATCCAGGACGTCCGGGCGGTTGGTGGCGGCCAGGAGAATCACGCCTTCGTTGGGCTCGAACCCGTCCATCTCCACCAACAGGGCATTGAGGGTTTGCTCCCGCTCGTCATGCCCCCCTCCCAACCCGGCCCCCCGATGGCGCCCCACGGCGTCGATTTCGTCGATGAAGATGATGCACGGCGCATGGGCTTTCCCCTGCTCGAAGAGGTCCCGCACCCGCGACGCCCCCACACCGACGAACATCTCCACGAAATCGGAACCCGACATCTGGAAGAACGGACGCCCGGCCTCCCCGGCCACCGCACGGGCCAGGAGGGTCTTGCCCGTCCCGGGCGGGCCCACCAGAAGTACCCCCTTGGGCAGACGGCCCCCGAGCCGGGCAAACTTCTGGGGATCCTTCAGGAACTCGATGATCTCCTGCAGTTCCTGCTTGGCCTCCTCCGCCCCCGCCACGTCGGCAAAGGTCACCTGGGGCTTGTCGGGAAGGATGAGCTTGGCCTTGGAGCGTCCGAACTGGAAGGCCTTGTTCCCCCCGGCTTGCATGGTCCGGAAAATCCAGATCCAGAAGGCGATGAACAGAAGCCAGGGAAGGGCGGTGAGGAGGAAGGTGCCCCACCCTTGCCTTTCCGGTTCCGCCTCGATCTCCACACCCAGCTCCCGCATCCGCTCCACCAGCCCATCCGAGATGGTGCCGGGAAGCATGGATTCGAAGCGCACGGTCTCCTGCCCCCGGTGCGGGACGGGGGTTTTCAGTTCTCCCCTCACCCGGGTGCCGTTGATCACCGTCACGCGGAAAACGTTCCCGTTCTCCAGCTGGGCCAGGAACTGGGAGTAGGAAAACCTCGCCGCGGCGATGTCTTTCTCCCGCATGAGCTGAACCGCCAGCAGCCCCATAAGAGCCAGAAGGACCCAGAAGGAAGCGGTCCGGGACAGGCGGGCCAAACGGTTGTTGCCAGGTTCGTTCTGCATGGACTTCCCGTTGGAACTCGGGGGAGGGAGCCCCGGGCTAAAGCGTCATCACAGGCTTCCGATGAAGGGCAGGTGCCGGAAGTTCTCCCCGTAGTCCAGCCCATACCCGACCAAGAACTCTCGCGGGGCGTCGAACCCTACCCATCGGGGCTCCCGATCCAGCCTGGCCAGCCGTTTGTGCAGGAGCGCACAGACTTCCAAGCTCCGGGGGCGGCGGGCCTCCAGAAGGGGGAGGAGACGAGCCAGGGTGGTCCCGCTGTCCACGATGTCCTCTACAAGGATAACATTGCGCCCCTCCAACGAGGCCTCCGGATCGTAGAGAAGGTGAACCCGCCCGCTGCTCTCCTTGCCGCTTCCGTAGCTGGAAGCCACAAGAAAGTCCACCTGGAGGGGACGCTGGATCTTACGCACCAGATCCGCCAGGAAGATGAAGGATCCCTTGAGAAGGCCCAAAACCAGGATTTCCTCGTCCGGACGGTAGGCATCCGAGATCTCCTGGCCCATCTCCGCGACCCGCGCCTGTATCTCTTGTTCCGTGAAGACGATGCGCCTCAGTTCGCGCCCCGCCTGTTTTCGGATCCTTTCCGCCTCTTCACGCATCCCGGACCCCGACGAAAAAAAGACGTTCCAGCCCTTCCGCCGCCGCCACGGACACCGCCAGACCCGCCACCCAAAGGAGCCGGCCCCGGGCGTCGAACAACAAGGGCACCTGGCTCCGGGCCGGTCTGGGGATACGAGCCTCGGCCAGGAGCTTTTTCACCTTCTTGCTCCCATAGGGAAGGAGGATGCGATCCCCTGGACTCCAGGACCGCAACTGCAGGGGAAACGCCAAAGCCGACTCCGGAGCCCGGAACACCCAGCGGGCTCCTTCCGGCTCCTGCCCCCCCCACACCACCCACCACTTCTTCCCCCCCAGGACCACCTCTCCCCCGCCGGATCGAGGCTCCCCGATGGTCAGGGGGGACGCCGCCCCGGCGTTCTCCCCCCGTTCCAGTGTAAAAGCATCGAAATCCCGCCGAAAGCACCATCCTCCCGGGAGGGGCAGGCGGGACCCGCTGGCCCCGACCCTTGTAAACTCCAAGAGGACTCGGGTTCCTCGCCCGCCCAACCGTATCCCGTGCCTGCCGAGCCATTCCCGAAGAATCCGGGCCTGCACCTCCGGGTGGCAGCCCAGCAAAGCCGACCGCTTCACGGCCCAGGCGTCCCCGTCCCGGGCCTCCACCACCCCTTCCATGAGCCGGGGCAGAAGGCTTCTCCACCCCTCCTCGTTGGCTCGAGCCAACTGGGCCAGGCGTACCAGGGCCCGGCGGGCCCCTGGAGCCACCTTCGCCTCCACCTGGGGGAGGAGGCTGTGGCGCAGGTAGTTCCGGGAAATGGAAAGGTCGCGATTGGTGGGGTCCTCCCGAGGACGGAGTCCCACCCTCCGGGCATAGGCCGCGACGTCACGGCGAAAGAAAGGAAGGAGGGGGCGGTACAAACGGCCCTCCCCCTGAAGGGGGATCCCGGCGAGTCCCCGCAAGCCGGTTCCCCGAAGGACGCGGAAGAGAACCGTCTCCGCCTGGTCGTCCGCCTGGTGCCCGGTGAGGAGCCAGTCTCCCCCTTCGGCCTCCATGACTTCCCACAGGAACCGGTACCGCGCCTCCCGCGCCGCCGCTTCCGAGGCCGGAGGAGAGGTCGCACGCCCTTGCGTGCAGGGGATGTCCCAGGCCCGGCAAAGTCCCCGAACCCACAGGGCGTCCTGGCAACTCCCCGGCCGCATGGCGTGATCGAAGTGGGCGGCATGCAGCCGGAACTGCGGAAGGCCCGGCGCAAAACGGAGCAAATGCAGCAGCACCAGGGAATCCACCCCCCCCGAGACGGCCACCACCAACCTTTCTCCGCCCTTCAGAATGCCGTCGCGCTCCAGTTGGAGGCGGAAGGCGCGGCTCAACCCTGACACCGGCCTTCCCACGCCGCCTGGGACCACCGCTCCCCGCTCAACGCTCCCCCGACGCACGGCCGACATGCCCCTCCCGAGCGGCTTGGGCCGGTCGGGCCGGCGGGCGGAGTCCCGGGGGGGGCGGGCGGCCCGCGGTCTCGACCAAGACAGACGCCAAGAGATCAGGACGGTCGGTCTGAATGCCGTCCACACCCCAGGAAAGGAGGCGAAGCATATCCGCGGGATCGTCCACCGTCCACACGTGGACCGCGAGCCCTTTCCGGTGGGCCTCCCGAACGAACCGAGGGGTGACGATGCGGATGCCGCGATGGGTCTCCGGCACCTGGAGGGCATCGGCGCCGGGAGTGTAGGGCCCGCCCCATGGCAACCGATGCAGCAGTAGGAAAAGCGCAATTTGGTGTCGCGAGCTTCCCCAGGGGCCGGGATAGTCACGGACACGCCTGCGGTGACGTTCCCACTCCGCGGCCACCAGGACCCGCGGCTCGGCCCGGTAACGCCGGATCAGGTTCACCAGAGGACCCGCCACCCTCGGGTCCTTGGCCTCCACATTGAGCCGTGCGCCGGGAAAGGCCTCCAGCACCTCCTGGAAACGGGGAATCCGGACACCTCTGCCCCGAAAGGAGGGCTGGCCGGCCGGGTCCAGGAATCGAAAACCAGCGTCCAGCTCCTTCAGTTCCCCCCAGGTCAGATCCTCCACCCTGCCGGTACCGTCGGTGGTACGGTCCACCGTGGGATCATGGATGACCACCACCTCCCCGTCCCGGCTCAGGCGTACATCCATCTCCAGGATGTCCGCCTCCCACCGTTCCAAGGCGCTGCGGAAGGCCTCCAGGGTGTTCTCCGGGGCCAGGGCAGCTCCCCCACGATGGGCGATGAGAAGGGGGGCACCGGCCAAGTAGGGGAGATCCGGCCGCGGAGCCCGGCGCAGACTCATAGCCCCTCCCCCGGGCGGAGGGGCCCCGTCGGGAAGCCCGCCCCGCCAACCCCCTTCCCCGCTCTCTTCCGCAACCGAAGACAGGGGCCCATGCCTCGGCCTACCCTGGGGTGCCCCGGTGGCCCCTACCCCCCTCACCCCTCGCAGAGCACCGCATCCACCCGCTCCATCTCCGTGGGGTCCAGACCCAGGCGATGGTAGAGAACCAGATCCACCAGGCGGCTCGTCATGGCCAGCTCCGCCTCCTTGTGTTCGCAGGCCTCCCCCTCCAGACAGGAAGCGTGCTCCTGGAAGGCCACCACCTGAGCGGCCAAGAAACGGAGGATGTCGTCCACCACGTCGGGGCGGGGACGGGGAGGGGTGGGGGAATCGGGCTGCACCTGGTCCAGAAGAAGGCCCCGGACGAAGGCAAGGAGACCCGGGAACGCCATTTCGGTAAGGAAACTCTGCTCGAGTCGCTCCTCCCCCGTGAGCTTTTCCCATTCCAGGTCGTTCCAGAAGAGCTCCCGGGCCGTCTCCAGCAAGTACAGGCGTTCCCGGTCTCCCTCGTCGGGAGGAGGCTGGTCGAGGGGAAGGGGGGGGAGAGGCCGCCCCAGGATCTCCCCGATCTGCTTAACCCGGCCGGCCAGAAGGGTGGTTTCCCTGGTGCTCATAAGGCCTGACGGCACGAAGATGAGGCGGGAAGAAGGGTATCGTGGGCAAGATACGGCCCCGGCGGCGCCGGGAAAATACCCACACCCCCGACCCCCGGACCTACCCCCCGGGCCCGCCGGCCTCAGGGGACTTGCGGCGGTCTATGCGGGAAGCCAAGGCATCGTACCAGGTGCGGGGCAACAGCCGTGCCGCCCAGACCACCGCTCCCAGACGCCTGGGGAACACCAGGCTCTTCTTCCGGGCCCGGATCCCCCGGACCATCCGCTCCACGGCATCGTCAAGGTCCAGGAGGAAGGGCATGGGATGGCGGTTATGGGAGGTCATGGGCGTCTTCACGAATCCCGGAGAGATCACCGTTACCCAAACCCCGGTGCCCCGGAGGTCGAGACGCAGGCTTTCGAAGAAGTTGGTCAGGGCAGCTTTGCTGGCGGAATAGGCGGCGGACAGGGGGAGCCCCCCGAAGCCGGCAAGACTGCTCACGGCCACCAAGTGGCCCGTCCGCCGGCCCAGCATTTCGGGAAGGACGGCTTCGACGGCGTAGACAGCCCCCAAGAAGTTGGTGCGGATGACCCGCTCCACCGCCTCGGCGTCGAAGTTCTCCACGCGGGTGTTGATGCTGATGCCGGCGTTGGCCACCAGGAGATCCACGGGTCCCAGGTCCTGACGGGCTCCCTCCACAGCCTTCAGGACCTCGTGCCGCACCGTGACGTCGCAGACATACACCGCGGCCCTGCCCCCCGCGGCGGCCACCTCCGCGGCCAACTCCTCCATGGGCTCCCTCCGCCGGGCCAGGAGGGCCACTGCGTATCCTTCCCGGGCCAGACGCCGGGCCAGCCCCCGCCCCAGCCCGGACGAGGCTCCGGTGATCACGCAGACAGGCCGTACGGACATGTGCCGCCTTCCCGAAGGGGGCGTCCGGCCTTTGCCGGAGGTTCCAGGGAAAAAAAGCCCCCGGAGAATTTGCCCGGGGGCCGACGACGTGGGACAAGATGGCGGAGGAGGGACTCGAACCCCCGACACGCGGATTATGATTCCGCTGCTCTGACCGACTGAGCTACTCCGCCGACCAAGGAGAAGCTCATGAGGCGAAGAGGGGGTGTCAAGACCGTCCGGCCCCCCCCTTTCCGGGAATCGTTTCCCCGGCGGCGGAAGTGTCGCCTGCAGGGCTTTTCGGCTGGGCCAACCGGTAGAGAACCTCCCCGTCCCGGATCATGCCGAAGCGCTCCCGGGCCAGCCTCTCGAGGGTGGCCGAGTCGTGCTCCAAAGAATCGGCCAGGGCCCGGAGGGAGTCCACCTGCCTGCGCAGAACCTCCAACTCCCTGCGCTGGGCCTCCACCTCTTTGCGGATCCGGCGGACTTCCGGCCAGGAGTACTCGCCCCCGAAGAGGGCATAGTAGGCCGCCAAGAGCAGGAGCCCCGCAAAAATCAGCCGCTTCACCGCTCCCAGAGATCCCTTCCCGGGTAGCGCGCCCGACTTCCCAGGGCCTCCTCGATGCGAAGGAGCTGGTTGTACTTGGCCACACGATCCGTACGACTCGCGCTTCCCGTCTTGATCTGTCCGACCCCCGTGGCCACGGCCAGATCGGCAATGAAAGTGTCCTCCGTCTCCCCCGAACGGTGGGAGATCACGCATCGGTAGCCCGCTTCCCGGGCCAGGCGGATCGTCCGAAGGGTCTCGGTGAGGGTACCGATCTGGTTCACCTTGATCAGGATGGCGTTGGCCACCCCCTCACGGATCCCCCTCTCCAGGATGGAGGGGTTGGTGACGAAGATGTCGTCCCCCACCACCTGGACTCGGGAGCCCAGGACCGAGGTGAGACGTTTCCATCCTTCCCAGTCGTTCTCGTCCAGAGGGTCCTCCAGCGACCGGATGGGGTAGTTGCGGAGCCAGTCCTCCCAGAACCGGACCATTTCTTCAGTGCGAAGCCTCGCCCCGCTGGACCAGCGGAACACATACTCGCCGTCGGCGAAAAAGGAACTGGCCGCAGCATCCACCGCCAAAACCACGTCGTCGCCGGCCCGGTACCCCGCCCGCTCTACGGCCTCAAGAATCACTTCGAGGGCCTCGTCGTTCCCGGCCAGGTCGGGGGCGAACCCCCCTTCGTCCCCCACCGCCGTGTTCTTCCCTCGCTGAGAGAGGACCTTCTTAAGGTGGTGGAAGATCTCGGCGCCCATCCGAAGCCCTTGGGCGAAAGTGTTCGCCCCGACCGGCATCACCATGAACTCCTGGATGTCCACGTTGTTGGGCGCATGGGCCCCCCCGTTCAGGATGTTCATCATGGGCACCGGGAGAAGGTTGGCCTCGGGCCCGCCCAGATACGCGTAGAGAGGCTGCCCCTCCTCCGCAGCCCCGGCCCGGGCGGCGGCCAAGGAAACCGCGAGGATGGCGTTGGCCCCCAGCCGGCTCTTGTTGGGAGTTCCGTCCAAGGCGATGAGGGTCTCATCCACCCCTTCCTGATCCCTCCCTTCCTTGCCCAACAAAGCCTGCCGGATCTCTCCGTTGACGTGGGCCACCGCTTTCAGAACGCCTTTTCCCAAGTAGCGCTGGGGATCCCCGTCACGGAGTTCCACCGCCTCCCGCGCCCCTGTGGAGGCCCCGCTGGGAACCGCAGCCCTCCCCCGGGCCCCCGAAGCCAGAACCACGTCTGCCTCGACGGTGGGGTTACCACGAGAATCCAAAATCTCCCTGCCCCGGATGTCCAGGATTGCCGACACGCTGCCTCCCCATGGCTGAAATCCAACGGATCCCCCCTTGCTCGCCACCCGCCCGTGGAAGGGTTGCCCGACCCTTACCTGCCGACTTCGGCTCCACCGCCGGGGCTCGCCGCGGCCCCCCCCTCCGCCGGGAAGGTCCCACCTTCCCCCTTCAGGCGAGCCACCTCCCGCCAGCACTCCTGGAGCAACCGGTTCCGGTCCCGCAGGGTGGTCCCTTCGGTGGGGATGGGCTTGCCGATCCGGATCAGCATGGGGCCGGGACGAATCCGCTTCTCCCCTTTTGCCATCACCCGGCGCCCGCCCACCACCGCAGCTGGAACCAGGGGCACCTGTCCCTGGATGGCCAGGACGAACGCCCCTTTCTTGAAGGGTTGCAATGTGCCGTCGGGAGAGCGGGTACCCTCGGGGAACAGGATCATGGTGAAGCGCTCTTCCCGAATCTCCCGCCAAGCCTGCTCCATGGCCTCCACGGCGGCCTCCCGGTTCCCCCGGTCCACCGACACGTGCCCGCAAGAGGTCCAAGCACGACCGAAAACGGGAATCCCCTCCAGCTCCTTCTTGGCCACGAACCGATACCGCACCGGAAGGGCCGCCGCCAAGGCAAACACATCGAACCACGACTCGTGGTTGGCCACCAGGATCTGGGCCCCGTCGGTCCGGAGGTTTTCGGCCCCCTCCACCCTTACCCGAACCCCGGAGGCCCAAAGGATGGCCCGGGCCCACCCCCGGGCCGCCCGGTCGCAGGCACGGTAGAGCCCTCGGCGCCATACGTGGCTCCGCACCACCATGGCGCCGGCATACCACAAGGTGGCCAAGCTCCCCACGAGGTACACCCAAAGGGTGCGAATCACCCCCCACCTCCTCCCTCGAAATGATCGAACCCCCCCCGCTTCAAGGCGATGGGTTCCCCTTGCGGACCTTCCTTCCAGACCCCCTCCCCCGCCACCATCCGACCGACCCGGGTCAGGGGAATGCCGAAGGTGGCCGTGAACTCTTCGGCCTTCGCCTCCACGAGCCCCGGCGGCACGGCAAACAGGAGCTCGTAATCTTCCCCCCCGTAGAGGGCCAGCCCCCGCCTTTCCTCGATCCCCGGGAAGGCATCCGCCAAAGCAGGATGGAGGGGGAAGGCCTTCTCCTCCAAGAGGACCGCCACCCCTCCCGCCGCCGCCAGGTGGCCGGCGTCGCCCCCCAGGCCGTCGGACAGATCGATGAGGGCCTTCAGGGGCAGCCGGCCGGCAAGCCAAAGGGCCTCCCGGATCCGGGGGATAGGCCGGCGGAAAGCCTGCTGCAAGGCCTCCGGCGGCTCCCTTCCCCGACTCCAAAGGTCCACGGCCCCTGCACTCCCCCCCAGCCAGCCTGTCACCCAAAGCTCGTCTCCGGCTTCCCCCCCTGTCCTGAGCACCGGCCGTGAGGTTCGGCCCACCACCACCACGTCCAAGACCAGAGGGCCCGGGGAGCGGCTCAGATCGCCTCCCAGCACCTCCGCCCCCGCCGCCCTCGATGCCTGCCGGACACCGTCCTGCACCTCGAGGGCCTCTCGCTCGGGCTCATCCCCACCCACCGCCACGGAGAGGAGGACCGCCAGGGGTTCGGCGGCCATAGCGGCCAGATCCGAAAGGGCAGCTGCCGCCGCCCGATAGCCGACGTCCACCAGGCTCAGCCACTCCCGGCGGAAGTGGACCCCCTCCACCGTGAGGTCGGAACTCAACACCAGCCCATCGTCCAGGACCAGGGCGTCGTCTCCCGGACCCACCCACACCCCTTGCGGCAACGGGGTCTCAGGACCCAGAAACCGGCGGATCAGGTCGAACTCCGCCCCCCGCCCCAGGGCCACCCGGGCAACGCGCCTGGGGTCGGGGCTTTCCGCCCTCCGTCCGCCGGGATCTCCCCTCAACGCGCCGGATCCTGATCGAAGAGCACAAAGGGGAAAGGAAGGTCCGTCTCTCCCTCTCCCTTCTCGGCCAGCGCCCCCGGCAGGGCTTCCACCACATCCTCCGGGGTGAGACTGACCCCCAGGCCGGTCCGAAGGGCCGCCCTCCCCGACACGAACAGCCCCAGGGCCGCCGCCTCGGCAGGGCGGTTTCCTTGAGCCAGAAACCCCCCCACGACTCCCGAAAGGACATCCCCCATCCCCGCAGCCGCCAGGTCCGACGATCCGGCCGTGTCGACGAGGAGACGCCCCTCGGGGGTGGCCACCAAGGAGGGCATTCCCTTGAGAAGCACGGTACACCCGAAGCGGAGGGCCGCCTCCCGGGCCACCTCCGGCCGGTTGCGGACAATGGACGCCGTAGGGAGGCCGGTGAGTCTGGCCATTTCACCGGGGTGCGGGGTCACCACCACGTCCCGGATCTTGCTCACCTCCTCCAGGGGGGGGGCCCGCCCGGCCGCCACCAGGTTCAGGGCGTCGGCATCCATCAACAGGGGCCGACGGTCCTCCGTCTCCAGAACCCGCCGGAGGATCCCCTCACCTTCGGGCTCCGTCCCCAATCCCGGCCCCACCGCCACGGCCCGGGAGGCCTCCACCGCCTCGGCCAGGGCCTCCGGGTCCGAGGCGTCGATGTACACCGCCTCGGGGACCGACCCCTGGAGCACGACCCGGTTTTCCGGGGGCGAGGCGATCCGGAGGAACCCCACCCCTCCCCGGAGGGCCGCCCGTCCTGCCAGGATAGCAGCCCCCGCCATCCCGGAACGCCCGGCCACCAGAAGAAGGGCGCCCACAGCGTTCTTGTGGGTGTCCGGTTCCCTCCGGGGCAGGCGCAAACGAACCCAGCCGGGGGTGACGAGGAGTCCCCTGAAGGTACCCTCCTCCACCGGCGGAAAGCCGATCTCCACCACCACCAGCCTTCCCACCCGGGCGCGTCCGGGGTGGAGGAGACTCCCCAGCTTGGCTCCGCCGAAGGCCACCGTCACCTCTGCCTGGACGGCCTCGCCCGGTACGGCCCCTGTCACCGCATCCACCCCCGAGGGGATGTCCAAAGCCAGGACGGGGGGCCCGGCCCGATTCAGGGCCCGGATGGCCCAGGCCTGCCGCTCCCGGGGGGGGCCCGAGATCCCCGTGCCGAGGATCCCGTCTACCAGGACTTCCGCCCGGGAAAGCTCGGCGTCGAGAAGCTCTTCCCTTCCCTGGAAGTCCGTATCCCGAAAGGTCCGGACACCCCAGCCGTGGAGGAGATCCTCCCCTTCCGGCCGGTCCCCCACCAGCACGGCGGTCACCGGCCGCCCCCAAGCCGCCAGGTTCCGAAGGAGAACCAGGGCGTCCCCACCGTTGTTGCCGGTCCCCACCAGGGCCGTGACCTGACCCCGGGGAAACAGATGCTCCAGGACCAGCGCAGCCGACCGCCCGGCGTTCTCCATGAGGGTCGCCTCGGGTACTCCGAGTTCCTGGATGGCATAGCGGTCGAAAGCGGCGCTTTCAGCCCCCGTGGGCGCCCCCACCACGGGCCGTCCGAAAGGGCGTTGAGACGAGGGTGGAAACGCAAACACGATGAGCCGCCTGCCTGGTCAGCCCTCCGGGTGCGAGGGGGAAACGGGGAGGTCCTTGGCCGGCGGGACCTGGCGCAAGGGGGGGGCCGGGAACCGAACCACCCTTCCGCTGCGGCCCCCCTCAGGGCCCGGCCCGCTGGAGAGATCTACTTGTAGCTCTGGCCGATGGTGCGGCCGAAGGTGATCTCCCCGTTGTCGATGCGAATATTGAAGCCGCATTCAGGATTGGAGCAGACCCAAGCCTTGTAGCGAATGGAGGCGCCGTCCCGGCCGTAGTCCGAAAGGGGGAGCAACATCCCCTTATCGCACTTCTGGCAGCGAGGAAACTTCACTTCTTCCACCATGATCATCCCCTCCCAACGTCGGTTCCGTCCTTGGGCCCTTACCCGAACCGGAAGCCGGCGGGCCCTTTCGTCCTACCCCAAATCCCCGGGGCGCAGGCGGCCACCCCAGGGATACGCCCTTTCGAAGACCTCTTCGAAGTCGTAGACGTTGTCGAAATCCTCTCTGCGATCTTCCTCGCGCTTCACCAACAATCCGCACTCCACCAGGGCAAAGACGATTTCCCCCAGGTCCTGGGTGCTGTGGATCCCCCAATAAGCCAACACCGTTCGAGCCATGGGCCCGAACTCTTCCACCGCCAGGTCCCGGACGCCCCAGGCCAGTTCCTCCCCCGAGATATGCCGGGGCTGGTCCAGGCCGGACAAGACCCGATTCAGCGCCGCCAACACGAACAGGTAGGCCTTGCCGTGGTAGCGGGCGTTCTGGGCCACCAGGCGGTGCAGGATCTCGTCGGCCAACTGCAAGTCGCTCATGCAAGAAAAGTTAGCCGTTTCTGACCCGTCCGCTACCCCATTCCCGGGGTGGGCCCTCGCCGTCACACCGCCCCCACCAGTTCGGGGTAGAGCGGAAACGCCCGGCAGAGCTCCTTGACCCGGGCCCGGACCGAAGCCCGCACCGACGCATCGAAGGGGGCATCCAAGATCTGGACGATCCAGGCGGCGATCTCCTGCATTTCGGCCGCTCCCATTCCCCGAGTGGTAAGGGCAGGAGTCCCGATCCGCAAACCCGAGGTCACGAAGGGGGAGCGGGTTTCCCCCGGCACGGTGTTCTTGTTCACCGTGATTCCTGCTGCTTCCAGGGCATGCTCGGCCTCCTTCCCGGATAGATCCGGGTGGCTGGGACGAAGGTCCACCAGCATCAGGTGATTGTCCGTGCCTCCGCTCACCAGATGGATACCCCGGGCGATGAGACCGGCTGCCAACGCTTTGGCATTCTCCACGATCCTTCGGGTGTACTCTGCGAAGGTAGGAGAAAGGGCCTCCTTGAAGGCCACCGCCTTGGCGGCAATGACATGCATGAGAGGTCCTCCCTGGGTTCCGGGAAAGACCGCCTTGTCGATGGCTTTGGCGTGGGCCTCCCGGCAAAGGATCAGCCCCCCTCGGGGTCCTCGCAGGGTCTTGTGGGTGGTGGTGGTCACCACGTCGGCATGGGGCACCGGCGAGGGGTGGAGACCGGTGGCCACCAGCCCCGCGATGTGGGCCATGTCCACCATGAGGATGGCCCCCACCTCCCGGGCAATATCGGCGAAGACCTCGAAGTCCAGGGTTCGTGGGTAGGCGCTGGCCCCGGCAATGATCAGCCTCGGCCGCTCTTTCCGGGCCTGATCCCGAAGGGCATCATAGTCGATGCGGCCGTCGCTCTCGCGGACACCGTAGGAAGCGACCTGGAAATAGAGGCCACTGAAATTCACCGGAGATCCGTGGGTGAGGTGACCGCCATGGCTCAGGTTCATGCCCAGGATCTTGTCACCCGGTTTGAGGAAGGCCAAAAAAGCCGCCATGTTGGCCTGTGCCCCGGCATGGGGCTGCACATTGGCATGCTCGGCCCCGAACAGGGCCTTCGCCCTTTCTCGGGCCAGTTCCTCCACCACGTCGGCGTATTCACACCCGCCATAGTAGCGCTTGCCCGGGAGTCCCTCGGCATACTTGTTCGTCAGGACGGTACCCATGGCCTCCAACACGGCCAGGCTCACGAAGTTTTCGCTGGCGATGAGTTCCAGTTGCGAGGCCTGACGCCGCGCCTCGGCCTGCACCGCCGCATAGACCTCCGGATCGATTTCCGCCAATCGGGAATACATCTTGCCCCTGACTTTCGTTGCTGGATGGTTCATTACGCTGGTTCTTCCGTGACGGGCCCGGCCCCGGGGCCCACCCTCCCCCACCCCATCCCACGCCTTTACCCCTCCCCCTTTCCCGAAACTTCCCGGGCGATCACCAGCCGGAGGATTTCGTTGCTCCCCTCGAAGATTTCCGTGCCCTTGGCGTCTCGCAGGAGACGTTCCACCGGAAAATCCCGCATGTAGCCGTAGCCCCCGAAGATCTGGACCGCCTCGTCGGCAATCCATACCGCATCTTCCGACGCCGTCGTCTTCGCCATGGCCGCCAGGGACCGTGCAGAGAAGGGAAGAGGAGATGTCGGCGGGCCCGTTTCCCCCTCCCTTTCCACGGCTTCGGCGGCCACCTGAAGAAGGCTCCATCCCCGGGCCAACCGGAGGGCCATCTCCGCCAACTTGAAACGGGTGGCCTGGAAGTGCAGCAAGGGCTGGCCGAACTGGACCCGCTGCCCCGCGTAGGCCAGGGCGTGTTCCATGGCCGCCCGGGAGATCCCCAGGGCCAGAGCCGCCACCCCCAAACGACCCACGTCCAGTGCCTTCTGAGCGTACCGAAACCCCAGGCCTTCCCCCCCCAGCAGCGCCCCGGGTTCCAGGTGGAGTTCGTCGAGCTCCACCTCCACCGTTTCACTGGCCGAGAACCCCAGGGTGGTTTCCCTCTTGCCCACCCGGTAACCCGGCTGCCTGGGATCCACCAGGAAAGCGCTGATGGAGCCTTGGGCGTCCTTGGCGAAAAGGACCACGAGCCCGGCTCGGCCGCCGTTGGTCACCCATTTCTTCCGGCCCCGGACGACGAACCCCGAGCCGGTCCTTTCGTAACAGGTGGCCAGGGCCCGGGCGTCGCTCCCCGCGGCGGCTTCGGACAGCGCAAACGCCCCGAGGATCTCGCCGCGGGCCATGGCGGGAAGCCAGCGGGCCTTCTGCTCGTCACTCCCTTCCTGGAGGAGAAGAGCCGTGACGGGGCCGGAGTGGATGGCCACCCCGAGGGCCACGGACGGATCTCCCCAGGCAAGGGCCTCGAGGGCCACCAGGTAGGTCGGGAGATCCAGCCCCAGGCCTCCCCAAGCCTCGGGGATCCGCATCCCCAAGAACCCCAGCTCCCCGAGGCGGCGGAAAATGGCAGGATCCAGGGAACGAGCCCGATCCCAGGCTGGAGCCTTGGGGCGGAGCTCCCGTTGGGCCACCTCCTGGGCCAACGATTGGATCTCGACCTGTTCCGCCGTCAGTCGAGGGAGCACGGCTCAGCCTTCGTAGCGGTAGAAACCCCGGCCGGTTTTCCTTCCCAGCCAACCCGCCGCCACGTATTTCCGCAACAGGGGGCAGGGCCGGTAGCGGTCTTCCCCCAGATCGCGGTGGAGTACCTCCAGGATGGCCAGACAGGTGTCCAGACCGATGAGGTCCGCCAGGGCCAGGGGCCCCATGGGGTGGGACATCCCCAGCTTCATGACCGTATCGATGGCCTCCGGGGTGGCCACCCCTTCCTGAAGGGCGAACACGGCCTCGTTGATCATGGGCATGAGGATCCGATTGGCTACGAAACCCGGGGCATCGTTCACCTCCACCGGGGTCTTCCCCAGCTCCACGGCCAACTCCATGACCGCCCGGGTGGTTTCGTCGTCCGTGGCCAAGCCGCGGATCACCTCCACCAGCTTGAGGACCGGCACCGGGTTCATGAAGTGCATTCCGATGACCTTCGCCGGGCGGCGGGTGAAGGAGCCGAGACGCGTGATGGAGATGGAGGAGGTATTGGAGGCCAGGATGGCCTCGGGGGGCGCGGCCCGGTCCAGGATCCCGAACACCGAAGCTTTGAGTTCCACGTTCTCCGGCACGGCCTCCACCACGATCTGGGCCCCCTGGACCCCTTCCTCCAGGGACGTGGTGGTGACGATCCTCCCCAGCGCCGCTTCCTTGTCCTGTGGGCTGATGACCTCCTTCTTGACCTGCCGGTCCATGTTGGCCGAGATGGTGGCCAGGGCACGCTCCAGGGCCGCCGGGTCCGTGTCCACCAGGGTGACCCGGCGGCCCGCCAGGGCGGCCACATGGGCGATCCCGTTGCCCATGATCCCCGCCCCCACTACGGTCATGTTCTCAATCTTCATGGCAATCTCTCCTCGGAATTTCCTCGTCGTCCCGGCCGCCCCCTGGAGGGGGGGGCAACGGGCGGTTCTTCCGCCAAAAAAAGGGGCCTCCGCTCGCGGGCCGCCGCACCCGGCCGAAGGCGACGGGTTCTCCAAAGCCCCAAGGCCAGTCCTGCCAGCACCGCCGTGGCGACCAAGGAGGCTTCGGGGCCGAAGTCCCCGCCCGTAAGCCAGGTCGGCCCCCGGAACTCGGCCTCCAGATGGGGCGTGTCCACCAGGTCGAGCCCGCTGAGGGGAACATCACCCAGGAAGGCCAAGGTCCAGTTCCAGCCCAAATGGGCCCCGCTCGCCCACCAAAGGCTGGCCGTCTTGAGGTAGACGACCCCCAGGAAGACGCCGGCCAGGACCAGGTTGGCCAACGCCCCCGGCGCAACACCGGGGTTCCAGCCGTGGAGCAGGCCGAAAACGGCGGACATGACGATCAGGCCCGCCGGAACGCCGTAATAATGCGAAATGCCCTGGAGGAGATAGCCCCGTGTCAAGGCTTCCTCGGCGGCGGCGGGGAGGGAAAGAACCCACAAAGTGGCCAGGCCCATAGACACCCAACTCCCTAGGCTCCCCCCTTCCCACCTCCACCCGAGGCCCCCCAGGAGGGCAATCCCCCCCAAAACGAGGACGGCCGCACCCGCCCCCAACCCGAAACCCGCCAAAGACTCCCCCCCCAAGGAAGGATGGAGGTAGAACCCCAAAGCCCCAGGCCCCCGCCCGTCCAGGGCCAGGGCGGCCCACCCACCCACCAGGGCGGCCCCCAGAACGGGGAGCCCTTGCCAGGGCAGCCCCTGCCAGGGGAGAAGGCTCAGGGTCAGGCCCGTGGCCAGAGCAGCCAGGAAAAAGACGCCGAGCCTGAGCCCTAGGGAGAAGACTCTCCGGCCCTCCTGCCGCAGCCTCGCCTCCAAGGCCCAGGCTCCTCAGCGGCGCTCCACCGAGAGGGCTACCGCTCCACCCCCCCCCAAGCACAGGGATGCCAGCCCCCAGGTGGAGCCCCGGTCCTTCATGGCGTGGAGAAGGGTCACCAAGATCCGAGCGCCGGAGGCCCCGATGGGATGGCCCAAGGCCACCGCCCCCCC
Source organism: Gemmatimonadota bacterium (assembly GCA_030550695.1). Taxonomy (GTDB): domain Bacteria; phylum Gemmatimonadota; class Gemmatimonadetes; order Longimicrobiales; family Gaopeijiaceae; genus JAUQOX01. The sequence goes on from JAUQOX010000003.1 coordinate 21,187, forward strand.
ATGGACGTTTACCCGACCGGGATCCACCCCCAGCTCCCGGATGTCGGCCAAGGCCTGTACGGCAAAGGCCTCGTTGAGTTCGAAGAGCTCGTAATCGCCTATTCCCTTCCCGTCCTTCTCCATGAGGCGGCGCACAGCATGGATGGGGGCGAAGAACAGTTCCCGGGGCTCCACGAATCCCGAGGCGTAGTTGGAGATCCAGGCCATGATGGGGAGCCCGTGGGCCTCGGCGAAGGCCTGGGAGGCCACCACCAGCGCAGCCGCTCCATCGTTGAGGCCTGGGGCGTTCCCCGCCGTCACCACCAGGGTGTCCAGTCCCGGAGGGGCATCGTTGGGGAAGGCCGGCTTGAGCTTGGCCAAAGCCTCCAGGCTGGTGTCGGCCCGGGGGCCTTCGTCGGTATCCACCAGGGTGGGCCCTTTCTTCCCCGGAACCTCCACGGGAACGATCTCCTCCTTGAACTTGCCGGCCTGCATGGCCGCGATGGCTTTCTGGTGGGATTCCAAAGCAAAACGGTCCGCATCTTCCCGGGTGATCCCGGCCTTGTGGGCCGTGTATTCGGCATACCCCCCCATATGGCACCGGCCGAAGGAGCACCACAGACCGTCGTAGATGAGGCCGTCCTGAAGGGTCTGATCGCCGAACTTGACCCCTCCCCGGTAGTTCCGGAGATAGTAAGGAACGTTGGACATGGACTCGAAACCCCCGGCCACCGCCACCTGGAGATCTCCCGCCTTGATGGCTTGGGCCGCCAGCATGACGGCCTTGAGGCCGGACCCACAGACCTTGTTGACGGTCACAGCCGGCACCCCTTCGGGGATCCCCCCGTGGAGGGCTGCCTGGCGGGCCGGGGCCTGGCCCACCCCCGCTCCCACCACGTTCCCCAAGATGACCTCCTCCACCGCCGCCGGCTCGATCCCCGCCCTCCGGACCGCCTCGGCCACCGCAATGGCCCCTAGACGGGGGGCTTCCAGGGGGGCCAACCCCCCCAGGAAACGGCCGATGGGGGTCCGGACTCCCGAAAGGATCACCGGGATCCTGGTCTTGTCGCTCATGGCTTCTGGCCTCCCTCAGGGATGGGTTCGCTTCCGGCGGTACCCCGGCCGCCGGACCGGGAGGAAAGATAGGCGGCGAGGGCCTCCCCTGCACCCCGGTCCCCAAGACCGCCCCCGGGGAAACCCTTCGGGCGGTGCCACCCCGGCGCCGGGTTCCTCTGCCGCTTTGGCTAGGCCCACCCGGCACGGTCCGAGGGAAGTCCCCCCCTTCCCACTCCGGTGGCGGGTCAGGACGGCGGCTGGGCGAGCTGGTCCTTCTCCGGATCCAGACGGCCCCAGGGCACCCGGGGATCGTGCTGGAAGATGAGAATCCAATCCCGGCGCCTGGCCTCCGCCCAAAGGGCCCGCTTCGTCTCCAGGGTCACCAGGGGCTCCAGGTCGTAGGCCATGATCCAGGGCAAGGGCAGGTGGTGGGAAGTGGGGCAAAGATCACCCAGGAACAAGGCGGCCTCGCCTTTGCTTTCCACCAGGACGGACTGGTGATGGGGGGTGTGGCCGGGGGTGGGGAGAAGCCGCACGCCCTCCAGAAGCCTCGCCTCCCCCTTCACGGTCTCCAACCTCCCATGACGGAGGAGAGGGACGAGATTGTCCCGAAAATAGGAGGCCCTGGTCCGCTCGTTGGGGGAAAGGGCCATCTCCAGTTCCCCCTCCTGCACCACATATCGCGCCCGGGGAAAAAGGGGAAGCGGATCCCCTGAAGGCCCCAGGAAGGTGTTCCCTCCCGCGTGATCGAAGTGCAGGTGGGTGTTCACCACCCAAGCCACATCCTCCGGCTCGAAACCCAGCGACCGGAGGGCGTCGTGGAGGCGGGTGGGGTTCCCCCCGTTGTCCAGTCCGTAGATCTCCCGGAACTTGTCCGGTTCCTTGTTTCCCGCACCGGTGTCCACCAGGACCAAGCCCTCCGGGGCCTCCAGCAAAAGACAGCGCAGAGCCAAGGGGATCCGGTTTCGGTTGTCGGGGAGGACCTTCTTTTCCCATAGGGGCCGAGGCACAACTCCGAACATGGCCCCCCCATCCAGCCATTGAATGCCGGTCTCCAGGCAATGCACCCGAAGGCTGCCCACCTTCAAGGAGCGCACCAGAGGGAGGTCCGAGGCCTTCATCGCCGCCTTCCCCCCTCATCGAACCGGAAAAACCGACACCGACAGCCCCTTCCGAGGGCCGGGTCCATCACCTTCCTCCATCGCCTCATCTTCCCTCCTCCTCCGGCATCCCCCACAGGGCGGGAAGATCCTCGACCCCCTGGGCCCGGGCCTCCTCCAACAGGTGAAGGAGGATCTTGGCCGTGACCCTGGCATCGCCCAAAGCCCTGTGCCTTCCCGGGATCTCCAGGCGGAAATGCTGGGCCAGGGCATCCAGGTTCCGGCGGGGCAACTGGGGGAGGAGGCGCCGTGCCAGACGGAGGGTGCACAGCCGAGGACCGGTGGGCAGCTCTCCAAGGGCGTCACCCAATTGATAGGAGAGAAACCTCCAGTCGAAGCTCGCGTTGTGGGCCACGAACACCCGGCCCTCCAGGCGCTCCAGGACGGGACCGGCCACGTCCTCGAAAAAGGGGGCCCCGGCCACCATCTCCGGAGTGATCCCGGTAAGTTCCTGAATTCTCGGGGGAATGGGACGGCCCGGATTCACCAGCGTCTGGAACTCGTCGAGGACAAGGCCGTCCGATACCGTCACCACCGCCACCTCGGTGATCCGATGCCCCCGATGGGGAGATCCGCCCGTGGTTTCCACATCCACCACGGCAAAGACCGGGGAACCCGGACCCCCTCCCCAGGCCGGCCCGAGCTCCTCGGCCCCCACCTCCGAGAGCGACCACCGTCCCTCCCTATCCACCTGAAAGCGTGGGTCCCCCCCCAAAAGAGAGAACACCGCCGCGGAAGCCGCCGCAGGATTGCCCGAAAGCCGGAGCACATCCCGGGCCAACTCCAGGGTATGGCGGCTACCTGCCGCCAGGTACCGGGCGGCTTGGGATCGCAAGCCGATGGGAAGACTTACGGAGGGGAGCGTTCTCACGCCCTATGCTCTCCGGGACGGAGGACCTCCAGGGCCCCGGACAGGCGGTAGAGTTCCTGGGGTGAGAACTCTTCCGGGCGCCTGTCCAGATCCAAGCCCGTCCGCTCCTGGACGAGTTCCACCTCTTGGTGGGAAAGGGCCCACCGGGGATGGTTCCGCAGGATGGTCTGGATCTGCTTGCGCCTCTGCTGGAAGACGATCCGAGTAAGCTCCCGTAAGGCTGCCTCCTCCGGGCCGGTCATGGGCTCGGGCCGGAGGGGGGTCAGCCGAAGGACCATGGAATCCACCTTCGGCTGGGGGCGAAACGCCGAAGCCGGGACCTTGAAGAGCTTCTCGACGGAAGCCACCGACTGGACTCCCACCGAAAGGGCTCCGTAGTCCCCGGTGCCGGGCTCGGCCACAATCCGTTCGGCCACCTCCTTCTGGACCATGATGACCATTTCCCTCGGGCGGGGGCGCTGGAGGAAGTGAAAGAGGATCGGCGTGGTGATGTTGTAGGGGATGTTCCCCACCACCTTCAACTTTTCCACTTCGGGGGTGAGCCGAGACAGGTCCAGGTCCAGGACGTCCATGTTCAGGATCTGCGTTCCCGGAAGGCGGCGCAGTTCCCGGGACAACCCGTCGGCCAGCTCATCGTCCAGCTCCACCAGAAAAAGCTCGCGGCATTTCCCCGCCAGGTGCCGGGTCAAGGCTCCCCTCCCCGGCCCGATCTCGAGAATCGAGTCCTCGGGCTGAGGGTCCACGGCCTCCACGATCTTCCGCTGCAGGTTCCCGTCCACCAGGAAGTTCTGGCCCAGGGACTTCTTCGGTCGGGGCGTGCGGGACTTCGGCTTCATGAGGTCCAGGATCGGGATATCGGTTGGAAAGACTCAGGCACGGAGTACCAGCACCGTTCGGTCGTCGCCTCCGAGGCCGCCCCCTGCTCTCCGGGCCTGCTCGAACAGTTTCTCGACGATATGGCGAACGGGGCCCCGTCGGCCGGCCAACGCCGTTTCCAGAACCCTGGCCTCCCCGCTTCGGCGGTCCCCCTCGGCCAAGGCATCGGAAATGCCGTCGGTGAAGAGGAGAAGGAGGTCCTCGCCCCGCCTCCACGGGAGGCTGCATTGGCGATACCCCTCGCAACCGGCGAAGCCCACCGGCGGATCGGTGGCCGTCAGCCGTTCCGCGGTGCCGTCGGGGTGCAAGAGAAAGGCGTGGGGATGGCCGGCGTTGGAATAGATGATCTCTCCGCCGGCAGGATCCAAGACCCCGTAGAAGAGGGAAAGGTACATCTCGGTGGATTCCAGCTCTTCCCGAAGCGCGGCATCCAGACGGGTCAGCACGTCGGCGGGGCGGTCCACTTCCAGGGCATAGATGGTGGCGGCGCTCATGGACAAGGCCATGATCAGCGCCGCTGGAAAGCCATGGGTCGAGACGTCCCCGATCATCACTCCGATCTTGTTCTCCGCCAGGTGGAGGAGGTGGTAGAAATCCCCTCCGACCTGCTCCGCCGGCTCCACCCGGGCCGAGACCTCGGCGCCCCAGAACGAGTCGGCCTGGGGAAGGAGCTTCATCTGCAGGTGGTGGGCCAGTTCCATTTCCCTGGCCGTCCTCTCCTGGGCCAAGCTTTCCAGCACCAGCCGACGATTCTCCAGGGCGGCCCCCACCTGGCTGGCGATGGCAGCCAGAAGCTTCTGGTCGCCTGCCGTGAATCCTCCGCCCCTGCGCCGGCCCAGCAGGTTCATCACCCCCACGGTCCGAGGCTCGCCGGACGGAGGTGTGAAACGCACCGGAACGGAAAGGAGCGAACCCCTTCCCCCCTCCCCCTCTTCCATGCCCTTCTGGTCTTCTTCCTCCGCCACCACGGGCCTCCCCTCGCGAAACACCTTGGCGGTGACCGCTTCGGGATCGTCCACCGAGATGGGCCCTGTCCGGCCGGGATCCCCCACCTGGGAAAGGAGTTCCAATCGGCCTCCCTGCGGGTTGTAGACCCACAGGGAGGCGCGTCGGGCCCCCACCACCTCGCACAGCTCCCTCAAGATCAAGCGAGCAGCTTCCCGGAGGTCCAGCACCGACCCCAAGGTCTCGCTGATGGAGTAGAGAAGGTTGATCTCCTCGTACCGCTCCGAGAGTTCCCTGGTGAAGAACCGGGCCTCCCTGTCCACCCGAAGCGCATCGGCCAGCAGAGCCGTCACCAGACCGCCCATCCCCTCCAACGGCAAGGGGGGGAAGTTCAGGATCTGCACCTTGAGATCCCCCCCTTGGGGGGTGGGGACGACCCCTTCGAATCGCACTCCCTCCCTTCCCGCTTCCCCCGCCCATGGCCGGGGCCCCGGGGGGGAGCCCGTCTCGTAGAGGACCGCCGCCGACCCGGCCTGTTCCACCCGGAGAACACGGAACCGGAACCCCAGTGCCGCCTCGAAGTGTCGAAGAGTCGACGCTACGGATTCAGGCAGGGGGCGGGCGAGCCCCTCGTCCGGGATCATGCCCGGGCCCCGAAGTCCGTTTCCCGTCCAGGGTTCCCTTCCTGGATCCGAACCACCAGGGTCACGCTGTTGCCCTGATCGTTGTAGAAGACCTCGTCCAGGAGCTTCCGCATCAGGAAGATGCCCCGCCCTTCCGGCCTCAGGAGATTCTCGGGCCTGGTGGGATCCGGAAGGCTATGGGGATCGAAGCCGCTACCCTGATCGGTGATCCGGGCCGTGATGGCCGAGTCCCGGACCGCCACCTCCACCCTTACGCGCTTGGCGGGATCTGCCTGGTTCCCGTAAAGGATGGCGTTGGCCAGGGCCTCCCAGAGACCCACCCGCAACTTCAACCGCACCCTACCCCGATTCGCGCCACAGAACGCGCAGTGCTCCAACACTGCGTTGACCGCCTCCTCGATGGATGCCAGATCGTTGGGGAGATCCAGCACCAGGTCGGGAGGCCCGCTCCAAGGGGCGTCGCAAGCCCCGGGAAAGCTAAATCTGCGATCCATCACAGGCCCTGGAGGGCCGCTTCCCGAGAGTCGTAGATCTGGAAAAGGGTGTCGAGCTTGGTGAGTTCGAAAAGGGTCCGAAGATCGTCGTTCAGGTTGGCCAGCCTGAGCTCTCCCCCGACCTCCCGCACCTTCTTGGACAGACTCACCAGGACGCCCAGCCCCGAGGAGTCGATGTACCCTGTCCGAGCGAAGTCCACCACGAACCTCCGCTCCCCCCTGTCCAGCTCCTCCAGGATCTTCTGTTTGAGTTCCTGCCGGTTTCCCACGATCAGCTGGCCTTCCACGTCAATGACCATCACACCGTTGACCTTTTCGGCGCTGAACGGCATGCCGCCTCCTCGTTTCAGGGCCAGGGTTTCCGGGGAGCTTCGCCCTCCTTCGACTCCCCCCAGGGGCCGGGACTTCTTTCCGCGGCGCCCCTCCGAGCCGGCAGACGAAGAAAACGATAAGGCCGCCTGTGGGCAGGATCAAGGGAATTCCCCCTTGCGAGCCTCCCCTCCCAACTTCCGCCGCATGGCCTCCAAGACCGGCGGCGAGACAAAGGCGCTCACATCTCCCCCCAGGGCCGCTACTTCCCGGACCAAAGACGCCGACAGGAAGGCGAAGGGTACGTCGGGGGTGAGGAACACGGTTTCGGCTTCGGACCAAAGCTGCCGATTCATCTGAGCCATCTGGAACTCGTACTCGAAATCCGACACCGCGCGGAGCCCCCGGATGATGCAATGCGCCCCACGACTCCGGGCAAAATCCACCAGGAGCCCCGAGAAGCTGGCACACTCCACCCTGGGTTCGTCCCGGAAGACTTCCCGCAGGAGCTCCAGACGCTCTTCCACCGTGAAAAGCGGTTGCTTGCGCTGGGTCGAGGTCTCGGCCACGGCGATGAGGACGCGATCCGCCAATCTGAGGGTACGACGGGCGATGTCTTCGTGCCCCCGGGTCACGGGATCGAAGGATCCGGGATAGATGGCCAGCACTCCGCGATCTGCACTCATTCCCCCCCCACGATCTGGGTCAGAATCGTATCACCATAGCGTCTCTGCCGGGCCCCGGGTATCGGTGGGAGGGTCTCGTCGGCGCGGTGCTCCAACCAGAGTTCCTCGGCAAAGGCCACCTGGCCGAAGAGCTCCACCAGGGCTGCGGCCAGGCCTTTCCCGTAGGGGGGATCGGCCAGAGCCAGATGGAAGCTGTGGCGGTCGAGCCGTCGGACGAAGGCCAAGGCATCCCCCCGTACCACCCGACATCGGTCCTCGGCTCCCAGCATCCGGATGTTCCTATGCAGCACTTCCAGGGCTTCCCGGGCCCGCTCCACAAAGACCACCTCCTGGGCCCCGCGACTGAGGGTCTCCAACCCCAAGGCTCCTGAGCCGGCAAACAGGTCCAGGACGCGGGCCCCCTGCAAGCGGGGGCCGATGGCAGCCATCCAGGCCTCCCGGACCCGTTCGGTGGTCGGGCGCATCCCGCCCCCGGCCAGGGAGTGGAGCCGCCTCCCCTTCCAATCCCCCGCAATGATCCTCATGGCCCGCCGTCCTGTCCCCCGGGCCGGAGGTCCCGCACAGCCAGCTGGAGGCGCCTCACTCCACGATAGTGGTTTTCCTGGAGATGGAACACCAGGTTCAAAGGCCCCAGGCTCAGCGTGTCCGGCTGGATGCGGTGGGCCAAACCGAACCCGATGGCCTCCAGGACACCCCGTCCGTCCGCCAGGCTCATCTTCAAGTGTCCGTCCCCCACCGTCCGGGGGGGAGCCGCCGGCCGCACGCCCCGGACAAGGAACAGGGGCCGGGGGTTACCGATGCCATGGGGACCCAGGTATCGAAGGTAATGGTGGAGTTCGGGGGTGAGGTCGGAGAGGTTCACGGGGGCATCCACCTGGAGCACCGGCCGGAGATCGCGACCCTCGAGCACCCGACGGGCTTCCTGGTTGAAGGCCTCGCGAAAGGCCTCAAGCTGAGCGCGGGAAATGTCCATGCCCGCCGCAAGGGCATGCCCTCCGAATCGCGTCAGGAACCGCCGGCACGCGCGAATGCCCTCCAGCAGATGGAACCCGGCGACGGATCGGGCGCTTCCCCGCCCTCTGTCCCCGTCCAGAGCCACAAGAACCACCGGGCGGTGGATCCGCTCTACCACCCGCGAGGCCACGATCCCCACCACCCCAGGATGCCATCCTTCTCGGGCCAGCACGACCCCGAAATCCCGCTCGGGATCGAAGCTCTCTGCCAACGTCTGTAAAGCCTCCTCCAAGGTCTTCCGATCCTCGTCCTGCCGCGCTCGGTTCAGGCCCGCCGCTTTCGCCGCCAGGTCGCGGGCCTCTTGCGGTCGTTCGGTAAGGAGCAATTCCAGGGCCTCCCGAGGGTCTCCCAGACGTCCCACGGCATTCAAGCGGGGCGCAAGGATATACCCGAGGGTGTGAGCCGAAAGTTGGGACTCATCCAGGCCGGCCCCCTCCAGGAGGGCCTTGAGACCTGGATTCTGCGTGCGGGCCAGCACCTTCAGGCCATGCCGCACCAGGACACGGTTTTCCCCCACAAGGGGAACCAGATCGGCCACGGTGGCCAGAGCAACCAGATCCAGGAAGGCGTGAAGCTCCTCTACCCCGGTCCCCATCAGCCGGCCGACCTCCATGGCCAGCTTGTACGCAACCCCGGTGCCACAGAGGAAGCGATTCGCATAGCGGGAATCCGCTCGCACCGGATTGACCACCGCCAGAGCCTGGGGAAGGCCCTGTTCGGGCAGGTGGTGATCGGTGACGATAACCTCCACCCCCATGCGGACGGCCTCCTCCACAGCTGAAAAGGCCACGGTGCCGCAATCCACCGTCACCACCAAGGATGCCTTTGCCCGAACAGCAGCCTCCAAGCCTGCCCGACCGAAATCGTATCCGTCCCTGAGCCGATGGGGAAGGAACCCCACCACCCGTCCTCCCAACCTGCGAAACCAGCGGACCAGCAGGGCCGTCCCGGCCATACCGTCCACATCGTAGTCGCCATGGACGAGAATCGTCTCGCCTCGCCGGATAGCCGCAACGATGCGCCGGGACGCTATGGCCATATCGGGGAGGTCAGCGGGGGGGTGCAAGCTTTCCAGCTTGGGCCTGAGGAAGGCTTTGGCTTCCTCGGGCTCGCTGATACCGCGGCTGGCCAAGACCAGGCAGAGCGGACGGGGAAGCTTGAGTTCCGCCTCCAGTCGCTCCACCACTCCAGGGGGAGGGGCTGGAGAGAGCTGCCATCGCGGTGCGGGGGGGGGAGGAAGGCCGTTCAAGAGACTCCCCTGTCAACAAGCTCCCGTGGCAGACTCATCCTGCAAACCGCAAGCAGCGGCCCGAAGGGAGCCTCCTCCCTTGGACTCGGAGGGGATCTGCCGAGCTCCTTCGCCCACGGCCGAAAACCTCTCAGACACCCTTGGCCGGGGCGAGGAGGACGCCACAAGCCTCACAGGATATCAGCACTTTTCCGGCTCGGATCTCGTTCTGGATCTGAAGAGGGACCATATTGTAGCACTGTCCGCAGGCCCCATCGGGTGTCAGGGTGGCCACCACCACCGACCTGCCGCCGGCCCGGACTCTTTCGTAAAGCTTGAGATCCTGAGGCGCGATGCGAAGGGCCTGGTTCTCTCGTTTGGATGCCAGGACGGCCAGCTCCTCCTCGGCGGCGCGACGCTCGTCGAGGAGGCGTGCGCGATTGGCCTCGACTTCCTTCCAGACGCTCTCCAGAGCTCCTTCGAGCTCGGACAAGCGTTCCTCCACCTTTCGGATCTGCTCCAGGAGCATGAGGGCCTCCTGTTCGTAGCCGTCCAGGGCCTTTCTGACCAGATCCAGTTCCGCCTGGGCAGCAGCTTCCTCCCGAAGGTTCCGCACCGTCTTGAGGCGCTCTTGCAGGAGCCGCGCCCTTGCCCGCTTCTCGTCAGCCGAGCGCTCGAGACGGCGTTCCTCAACCTTGAGGTCTTTGAGACGATCGCGAAGGGTTTGGATCTCTCTTTCCACGCTCCGGGCCGGCTCCTCCACCTCGGCCAACGCCGGCTCGAATCCTCGCAGGCGGGCTTCAGCTGCCTGCAACTGCTGGTCCAGGGCCTGCAGATCCCGAAGCTTTTCCGCACGTTCTTCGGCGGTCATACTCCTCCGTACGGTTTGGGGTGGTCGTTGGGGAGGGGCCTGGGTCGAATGGCTTGTCGCCAATCGGCACGGATCTGGCGACGTTGACGGGCAAGCTCCTCCAGCTCTCGCACCAGGGCCTCCTGGCGGGACGGATCCGTCTCCTGGGCCAGGACTTCCCGCAGTTCGTGGGCGTGACGTTCCAGACGGACCTTTCGCATATGGGCCACCGAATCTTCAAAAACCTTCTGAAGATCGGACAGGCGCCGGCTCTCCTCCATGAGTTCCTGCAAGCGCTGGACTGCGACCGGACCCATCCCTGCGGGGGGGGCCGCGAGTTCCGGGTCCGCCACCAGGGCCTGGAAAATCTCCCGATACGCCGGATCCTGAAAATCCTCCGGGCCCAGGCGCTCCGCAGCCCGATCCACGAAGTCCCTGGCCTGGACCAGGAGCAACAACAGCTCCCGCTCGGCTCCCAGAGACAGGGGCCGGGCCGAGACAAGGGGGACCGGCGGCCGAGGGAGGCGGGGGGGCCGGGGCGATGCCGAGGGCGGCTGTCCGATCTCACCCTCCAGCGTCTCGCGCCTCACCCCCGTCTTTTCAGCCACCCGGGCCACATAGAGGTCCCGCAGGGCCGGATCCCGCACGGCCCGCAGGGTGGGCAGAAGCCGGTCCAGTGCACCTCGCAGTTTGGTGAGGGAAGAAAGATACCGCCGCTCTTCCAGGATTTGCAGCTTGCGGTCCAGCAGGTCCACGGCTCCAGCCAGGGCTTGTTGAATTCCGGAAACTCCTTGCTTCCTCACCAGGCTGTCGGGATCCTCGCCCGGCGGAAGGGTCACCACGAGGGGGTGAACCCCCGCCGCCAAGAGGAGGTCCCCCGCGCGGAATGTGGCCCGGAGGCCGGCGGGGTCGCTGTCGAAGAGAAGGAAGGCACGCCGGCAGTAGCGCGACAGCAGACGGGCCTGTTCCTCGGTGAGGGAGGTCCCCAGGGGCGCCACCACATGTTCCACTCCGGCCGCCGCCAAGGACACGGCGTCCATGTAGCCCTCCACCACCAGAACCGCCGCTTCCCGCCGGATGGCATGCTTCGCCCAGGACAAGCCATAGAGGACCTCGCCCTTTCGGAAGACCGGACTGTCCGGGGAATTCAGATATTTCGGAACCTGGGGTCCCCCCTCCCCCAAAACCCGCCCCCCGAACCCCACCACCTTCCCCGAGGGGGACTCGATGGGAAAGATGATGCGATTGCGGAAGCGGTCATAGGGATCCTCACCCCCTTCCCTCCGAACCAGGAGGCCCGCTTCCACGAGGACGTTCTCGTCGAGGCCGTGCTGGGCGGCCGCCGTCCGAAAAGCCTGGCGGTCATCCGGAGCATACCCCAGACCGAAGCGTTCCGCCGTCGCCTCTCCGATCCCCCTGGAGGCCAGATATTCCCGGGCCC
>JAUQOX010000389.1 GCA_030550695.1 Gemmatimonadota bacterium
GCCCTCTCCTTTTCGGCCGCGGTGCGCCAAAGGATGGCGGCGCACCCTTCGGGAGAGATCACGGAATAGATGGCATGTTCCAGCATGAGGATCCGGTCCGTGACCCCCAGGGCCAACGCCCCCCCCGACCCTCCCTCGCCGATGACCACCGATACGGTGGGCACCCTCAAGCGGGCCATCTCCCGAAGGTTCCGGGCAATGGCCTCGGCCTGCCCCCGTTCCTCCGCTCCCACCCCCGGGTAGGCTCCGGGGGTGTCGATGAAGGTCACCACGGGCCGACCGAACTTCTCGGCCATATACATGAGGCGAAGGGCCTTCCGGTATCCTTCCGGATGGGGGGAGCCGAAGTTGCGTTGGAGGTTCTGCTTCATGTCCCGGCCCTTCTGGTGGCCCACCACCATCAGGGAGCGGTTTCCCAGACGGGCCCACCCGCCCACCACCGCCCCGTCGTCCCGAAAGGCCCGGTCTCCGAACAGCTCGATCCAATCGGTGAAGATCCGGGAAACGTAATCCAGGGTGTAGGGCCGTTGGGGGTGCCGGGCCACCAGGACCTGTTCCATGGGGGTCAGGTTCCGGTAGGTCTCCTCCTTCAGGACCTCCAGTTTTTTCCGGAGCACCCTGAGCTCCCCGGAAACGTCGAGTCCCCGCCCCTCGGCTGACCGGAGCAGTTCATCGATCTGGGCCTGGAGCTCCACGATGTCCTTTTCGAAGTCCAGATAGGGCCGAATAGCCAATCCGTCCTCCTGCTGGGAAAAAGGGGGTGGCCGGGTTCCCTTCCGCAGGATGCTACAAGCTGTGCCGAAGGACTTCCAGGGGTTCCACTTCCCGGTACCCCAGGAAGCGTCCCCAGTAGCGGGCCGAAGCCCGCGCCAATTCCGGGTCGAGATGGGGTCTCCCCCGTACGTGGGCCTGGTAATGGGCCAAGGCCTCCATCTTCCGGCCCAAGAACTCCGAGACGTCCTCGAACAGGGTGGGGCGAAAATCCAGGGTGGTGGTAGCCGCCTGATAGCAGTAGTGCCCAGGGACCTCGGCCGCTGCCACGAGGGCGGCCCGGAAAGCCACCTGGCGGCTTTCCCGCACATCGTGGCCCGAGGGGGTGAAGACCATGGCGGGGGAGAGGGGTTCCAAGGCTTCCCGAATCCTCCTGACCGAATACTCCAGATCCGGCAAGCTCGGTGCCTCGGCGGCCGGCTCCAGGAGGGTGAACCCCAGGACCTCGGCGGCCTTCCGGGCGGAGGCCAAGCGGTCCTCCCCTTCGGCACCGGGCGCCCCCGGGGTCAAGATCAGGTGGTGCACTTCGTCGCCCCCGGCGGCGTGTTTCAGGAGGATCCCCGCACACCCCGCCTCCACGTCACCAGGGAAGGTGCTCACGGCCAGGATCAACCTGGCCCGGGACGCCGCTTTGGCCTTGACCCGAGGGGCCACCAATCCCCGGACGGTGGCCAGGAACTCCTTGGCCTCGATGGGCTTGACGATGAACTCGCTGGCCCCGGCTCGGAACGCCGCCTCCTGAAAGGCGGAGGAGGCGTAGGCCGAAGTGGCCAGAATGGGCGTGTCGGGCTGGTGCTGCCGGCAGGCGTGGATGACGTCGATCCCGTCCCGCCCGGGGAGATTGAGGTCGGTGACCACCAGATCCCATTTCTGGTGCTCCACCAACTGGCTGCCCCGGAGGCCATCCTGCGCCAGGGTCACCCGGACCGAGGGATCTTGTTCCAGGAGGGTGCGCAACAGAATGGCGTCCGCCAGACTGTCCTCCACCAGGAGTACATGGATCCTCTTTTCCTCGGTGCGATTCATGGGGCTTTCCATGGTTTTGCGGCTTGGCCTCCTCTGGGTTCATGCTAACCTTCGCTCGGAAAGCTCACCACCCCCTTGAGAGGCCCCTGGCCGTACCCCCGGGGGCTCGGGCACCAGGAACCAGACCACCAGCCCCATTCCCAGAACCGAGGCCCCGCCGATGAGGGTGTTGCCCACGAAGCCCAGCCGGCTGTAGAACGGACCTGCAAAGGCC
>JAUQOX010000390.1 GCA_030550695.1 Gemmatimonadota bacterium
TGGAAGACAACCCCCACAGCATCCTGGATGTGGCCGACATCGTCTACATCGACCCGGTGGCCACGGGCTTCAGTCGCATGGTGGAGGGGGAGGATGAACACAAGTATCACGGGACCCTGGCCGACATCGAATCGGTGGGGGAGTTCATTCGGCTCTTCCTGGTCCGCAGCAACCGCTGGAGCAGTCCCAAGTTCCTCATCGGCGAGAGCTACGGCACCACCCGGGCGGCGGGGCTCGCGGGCTATCTGGTGGACCAACACCAGATCTATCTCAACGGGATCATCCTGGTCTCCATGACGGGGTTGGACGGGGTTCCCGGAAGCGACGTTTCCTATGCCCTGGGCTTGCCCCAGAAGGCGGCCACCGCCTGGTATCACCGCCGGCTGGAGCCCGCCTTGCAGGGTAGACCTCTCCGGGCTCTGCTGGAGGAAGTGGAAGCCTTTGCCCTGAACGAGGTTTTGCCGGCTCTGGCCAAGGGTGACCGCCTGGACGAGGGGGAAAAAGCCCGGATGGCCGAGAGGATTGCCCGCTACACCGGGGTAAGCCCTTCCTACGTCCTCCAGGCGAACCTGCGTCTGGACGCTCCCCGTTTCTGGAAAGAACTCCTCCGGGACGAGCGGCTCACGGTGGGGCGCTTGGACTCCCGCTACGTGGGGGTGGACAAGGACGCCGCCGGCGAACGTCCGGAATACGACCCCGCCATGGCCGACTGGAACGGCCCCTTCGCCAATGCGGTCAACCTGTACCTCCGGGAGGAGCTGGGTTACAAGACGGACTTGACCTACAACATCTGGGGGCCGGTGCGGCCGTGGCGACGGGATGAGGGGGCGAACACAGGGGAAATGCTCCGGTCGGCCATGAACAAGAACCCTTATATGAAGGTCCTGGTCCAAGGCGGCTACTTCGATGCCGCTACCGACTATTTCAGCGCCGTCTACACCATTTCCCATCTGCAGCCGGGCGGCGAACTCCGGGACCGGTTCCGATTCGCCTGGTACGAGAGCGGCCACATGATGTACCTGCGCAAGGCCGACTTGGCGGCTTCCAATCAAGATCTTCGGGAGTTCATTGCCTGGTGTCTGGAGGAGGAGGCTGGTTACCCGCGACAAAGGAGGGAAAGATGAAGAAGGCCGTGCCGGAGGTGGCCTGGGGACTGTTGGTGTTTTGGTTCCTGGCGGGATGCGACCGGCCGCCGGGTGGGGCCGAACTGCCATCGCAGAACGAAGAGGAGCCGGCAGTGTCTCCTCCCCCCACCGCCCCGACCTATGCCCGGGAAATGGAAGAACTGGTCTCGCGACCTGAGGTTCAGCAGGCCTTGGATTGGCTGGAAGCGTTGGAGGGGCCCTCCGTCGGCGACCTGGTGCGCCTGACCGAAACCCCGGCACCGCCGTTCCAGGAAGAGGCAAGAGCGAGACTGTTTGCCGATATGCTCCGGTCCGCCGGGGCGGACAGCGTATGGTTGGACGAGGTGGGCAACGTCCTGGCGCTCCGCAAGGGGACGGTGGGAGACCGCACGGTGGTGGTGGACGGACACCTGGACACGGTGTTCCCGCCCGGCACCGATGTCACCGTCCGCTTCCGGGGGGACACCCTGTTCGCCCCCGGCGTGGGGGACGATTCCCGGGGCCTCGTGGTGGTGCGCAACGTCCTCGCGGCCATGGTCCAAGCGGGTCTCCGGACCCGGGCTGACGTTCTCTTCGTGGGTACGGTGGGAGAAGAGGGCCTGGGGGACCTCCGGGGGGTGAAGCATCTCTTCCGGGAGGGAGGACGTCCCATCCATGCTTTCATCGGAGTGGACGGAGGGGGGCACGAAGAGGTGGTGAATCGGGCGGTGGGGTCTTTGCGGTTCCGGGTCACCTACCGGGGTCCGGGGGGACACTCTTGGGGGGCTTTCGGGCTGGCCAACCCTCACAATGCGTTGGGGGCCGCCATTCAAGCCTTCGTGTCCGCGGCGGAGAGCCGCATCCGGCAAGGACCGAGGACCTCCTACAACATCGGCCGTGTCGGT
>JAUQOX010000391.1 GCA_030550695.1 Gemmatimonadota bacterium
AGCTCCGGCAACGTGGGTCGTTTTCCCTGCATGAGGATCCCGACCCGGTAGATCCGCCCTGCGAACCAGGCGACCATAGGTACGGAGGCAAAAAGAAGGGCCACTCCCAAGGCCACCTCCCCCTGGGGAACCCCCCCCAAACCGGCCCGGGCGTACATCAGGACGGGCGTAAAGAAGGGAACCAAAGAGGCCCCCACAGCCAGGGGGGAAGCGGGATTCTCGAGGATGGGCATCAAGAAAAGGATGGGAGCCACCAGGAGAAGAGTAATGGGAAGCTGGGCCTGCTGGGCCTCCTCTTCCGTCGAGCACATCGCCCCTACCGCAGCGTAGAGGGCGGAGTACAGGAAATAGCCCCCAAGGAACAAACCCACGAACAACGCGGAAAGAGCCGGCCCCGGGAGAGCCTCGCGAAGGGATTCGCCCTGGAAAAAGTCGGGCCGGGAAACCGCCACGGCAGGGAGGCCGAGGGTAAGCAGGAGGGCGCCGCACAGGAGCCAGACGGCCAGCTGGGTGAGGCCTACGGAACCCACCCCCAGAATCTTGCCCAACATGAGTTCCCAAGGGCGAACCGAAGACACCAGGATCTCCACGATCCGGTTGGTCTTTTCTTCCAAGGTGGCCCGCATGACCGAGACGGCATAAAAAAGGATGACCATGTAGAGGAGCATGGCCCCGCTGAAGGCGCCCACCCACGCGGGCTCCCCTTCCCGCACGCCCGACCCCACCTTTTCGAGAAGGCGAATCTCCAGTTCCCCACCCGAGAGGAGGGCCGCCAACTCTTCCGAGCCCGCCACCTCTCCGAGGCGTTGCTCCAGCACCGAGCGGACAACGGCGTCCCGGAGGGCAACGCCGCGTATGAGGCCCGGGGGGGCTTTCCCCTCCCAGACCACCCGCCCACGGCGGAGGGCCTCGGGACCCAGCCACAGGAGACCCCCGATGCGCCCCTCCAAGACTTCCGTGGCCAACGAGTCCCGTTTCCCTGCCTCTCCCTGGCGGACGTTCATTCCTGCTTCCTGGAGCCTCCGGGATACCTGCTCGAACAGAACCCCCGTTTCGTCCACCACCACCAGGGTCCGTTGGGCCTTTTCCCGACCCGCCCCGTAGAGGATCGGGACCAACATCATGCCCCCGAAAAGGAGGGGGGCCCCAAGGGTAGCCACGAGGAACCACCGGCTCCTGACCCGTTGGAGGTATTCCCTCCGCAGCACAGCCCATAGACCGTTCATACCTCCACCTCCTTTCCCCCCCTCCAGCCTCGGGCCTCCTGGGATCCTTCCCGTCCCCCGTCTGCCGCATGGCGCACGAAGATCTCGTGGAGGGTGGGCTCCACCAGCTCGAAACGGGAGACCCGCGCCCCCGCCGAAATGGCCCTTTGCAGGAGGACCTGGGGATCGGCTCCCGGCCGCAACTGTACCCGCACCCCCTCGGGGGCGGCCTCCAGGGAAAGCACCTCGGGCGAGCGGAGCCAACCTCGGTCCCCCTCGAATTCAAAGGCTACCACCCCCTTGCGTTCCCGCCGCTTGAGTTCCTTCAGGTCAGCATCGAGAACCTTCCTGGAGCGGGCGATGAGGAGCACCTTCTGGCAAAGCCGTTCCGCGTAGTCCATAAGGTGGGTAGAGAACAAGATGGTACGACCCCGAGCCTGGAACTCGCGGATGATTTCTTCCAGGACCTCCTGGTTCAAAGGATCCAGCCCGCTGAAGGGCTCGTCCAAGAGGAGGAGTTCCGGCTCGTGGAGAACGGTCCCGATGAATTGGACCTTCTGCTGCATCCCCTTGGAAAGATCTTGAATCCGCTTGTCCGCCCAAGGGGAGAGCTGAAGCCGATCCAGCCACCCCACCGCCCTTCGACGGGCCTCGGAGGCTCTGAGCCCACGGATCTCCCCCAAGAACACCAGCAGATCCAGCACCTTCATTTTCCGGTACACCCCTCGTTCTTCCGGCAGATAGCCCACCCTGCGGTTCACGAGAATCCCCGGCTTGGCCCCCAAGATCTCGATCTC
>JAUQOX010000004.1 GCA_030550695.1 Gemmatimonadota bacterium
CTGGGGGGAGGGGGGGGGAACCAACCCCCAGCGGGCCTATTTCGGCTCTGTTGCTCTGAGGATCACCTTCTAGGGAGATCGGACCGCTGGGGAATCGGGCAAAGGGCGGCGTCCGGGGGATGCTAACGCCGGAGGACCTCCGTTACCTGGAGAGGGCCGTGGAGTTGGGGCGCCGGGGGTGGGGTTGGGTTCATCCGAACCCCATGGTGGGGTGTGTGGTGGTGCGGGACGGGATGGTGGTGGGGGAGGGGTGGCACAAGGTGTACGGGGGACCCCACGCGGAGCTGGTGGCGTTGGCTGCCGCGGGCCCGCTGGCGAAAGGGGCGACCTGTTACGTGAGCCTGGAGCCCTGTCGCCATCACGGCCGGACGCCTCCCTGCACCCAGGCTCTGCTGGAAGCCGGCATCCGGCGCGTGATCTTCGGTGCCGCCGATCCTGGGGAAAAGTCCGGGGGAGGCGCCCGGGTGTTGCGGGAGGCGGGGGTGGAGGTGATGGGTCCGGTGTTTTCGACTTGGGATGCGTGGCAAGAGAACCCCGCGTTTTTCTATCTCGCGGCATACCCCCCGCCTTTCGTGGCGGTGAAGCTGGCTCAGACCCTCGACGGGCGGATTGCCGAGTCGCCGGACCGACCCACCGCCATCACGGGTCCGGAGGCTCTGCGGGAGGCCCATCGTCTCCGGTGCGGCTTCGACGGGGTGATGGTGGGCAGGCGTACCGTGTTGGCCGACGACCCGGCCCTGACGGTGCGATACGGCCTCGCCTGTCGAAAACCCCCTGCGCGGATCGTTCTGGATAGCCAGGCCAGAGTGCCGCCGACAGCGCGGCTCTTCCATGATGCGGATCAGGTGCCGGTGGTGGTGTTTGTGGGGTTGGACGCGCCGGAGGGCAGGCTTGGGGCGCTCCGTGGGGCGGGAGCGGTGATCCGTCGGGTTCCCAGGGGGCCGGAGGGGCTTTCGTTGCCCGCTGTCCTGGAGGGGTTGGAGGAGCTGGGGATCCGAACGGTGCTGTGCGAAGGGGGAGGTCGGCTGGCTGGTTCCCTCCTCCGGGAGCGGAGGGCGGCCCGCCTTCACGTGTTTCTGGCACCCTTCGTGCTGGGGGAAGGAGCGGTGCCGGCCTGGCCCGCAGGGGCATCCGGGGAGGTGTGGGAGGGTTGGGCTCCGGGCCCCGCCCCTGTGCGGTTCGGAAGGGACGTCCTCGTCACCTACGATCGGAAGGACCTATGTTCACCGGAATCATCGAGGCTGTGGGCGTCATAGCGGGGGTCCAGGACCAGGCGGGTTCGCGACGCTTCGTAGTGGAGGCCCCGGAACTCGTCGGGGGGCTCAAGGAGGGCGCCTCCGTTGCGGTGGACGGTGCCTGCCAGACGGTGGTGGGGTTGTCTGGAGAGCGGTTTACGGTGGAAACCATCGGGACCACCTTGGCCCGCACCATCGCCGGGCGGTATCGGGTGGGTTCCAGGGTAAACCTGGAGCGGGCCATGGTCCTGGGAGGGCGCCTGGACGGTCATCTGGTCCAGGGTCACGTGGACGGTGTCGGAAAGGTCTTGAGTCTTCGGCGGGAGGGCGAGTACTGGCTCCTCGACTTCGAAATGCCGCCGGTGGTGGACGCGGTCACGGTGCTCCACGGCTCCATCGCCGTAAACGGGGTCAGTCTGACCGTGAACGCCCTCCCGGGACCGGGTCGGTGTCAGGTGGGGCTCATCCCCTACACCTGGGCCCACACGAATCTGGGGCTCCTGAAGCCCGGCGAATCCGTGAACCTGGAAGGGGACCTGGTGGGTAAACACGTGGCCAAACTGCTGTCGGCCTGGAGAGGCCCCTCCGAGCTGTCGTTGGAATCGCTGACGGCTTGGGGATTTCGGAGGGAGCGGTCCTGATGTTCGACCGGGTGGAGGACGCCATCGAAGCCATCCGCCGGGGAGAAATGGTGATCGTGGCGGATGACGAGGACCGGGAAAACGAGGGGGATCTGGTCTGTGCGGCCGCCTTGGCCACCCCGGAGATCATCAACTTCATGACCAAATACGGGCGTGGCCTCATCTGTGTGGCTCTCACCAACGAAAGGGCAGACGAGCTGGGGCTCCCCCTCATGACGGACACGAACACCGACCCCCAGCGAACGGCCTTTACGGTCTCCGTGGACGCCGACAGCCGCTTCGGGGTTACCACGGGCATCAGCGCCTACGATCGGGCCAAGACCATCCAGGTTCTTCTCGACCCGGAAACCCGCCCTCAGGACCTGCGCCGACCCGGCCACATCTTCCCCTTGCGGGCCCGGCCGGGAGGGGTCCTGCGCCGCGTGGGCCAGACGGAGGCGGCCGTGGACCTCGCCCGACTCGCCGGGCTTCCGGCGGCCGGGGTGATCTGCGAGATCCTGAACGACGACGGAACCATGGCCCGGCGGCCACAACTGGAGGTGATGGCCCGGGAACACGGCCTCAAGTTCATTACCGTCGCCCAGCTGGTGGCCTATCGGCTGGCCCGGGAGCGTTTGGTGCGGCGGATCGCCGAGGCGGAACTGCCCACCGCGTACGGCAATTTCCGGATCGTGGGGTACACCAACGTGGTGGACGAACGGGAACACGTAGCGTTGGTGAAGGGGGAGGTGGAAGGGAAGGAGGACGTTCTCGTCCGCATGCATTCCGAGTGCCTCACCGGCGATGTCTTCGGCTCGAGGCGGTGCGACTGCGGCGAGCAACTTCGTGCGGCTATGCGCCAGATCGAGGAAGAGGGACTGGGGGTCATCGTCTACCTCAAACAGGAGGGTCGGGGCATCGGACTCGCCAACAAGTTGAGGGCATACGACCTTCAGGATCAGGGGCGGGACACGGTGGAGGCCAACGAAGCTCTAGGTTTCAAACCGGATCTCCGGGATTACGGGCTGGGGGCCCAGATCCTCTTGGACTTGGGGCTCACCTCCATCCGCCTTCTCACCAACAACCCCCGGAAGATCGTGGGATTGGAGGGGTACGGCCTGAAGATCACCGACCGCGTGCCCATTCGGGTCGAGGCGGGGGAGTTCAACCGGGAATACCTAGCCACGAAGCGGACCAAGCTAGGACACATCCTTTGAGGGAGAGAGCCAGGTGAACGAGTTCTATGGGGAACTCAAAGGCGAAGGCAAGCGCTTTGCCGTGCTCCTGACCCGGTTCAACAGCCTGGTCACGGAGGAACTCTTGGCCGGAGCCAAAGACTGCCTGCTCCGGCATGGCGTGGCCGACGACGACATCGACGTGTACCGGGTTCCAGGGGCATGGGAGCTTCCGGCGGCGGCCTCGAGAATCGTTTCCCTGGGGAAACACGATGCCCTGATTGCGCTGGGGTGCATCATTCGGGGCGGGACTCCCCACTTCGAGTTCGTAGCAGCGGAAGCCCTCCGGGGCCTGGGGGCCGTGGCCCGGGAGGCCAAGATTCCCGTTTCCCTCGGGGTCCTGACCACGGATACGGTCGACCAGGCGCTGGAAAGGGCGGGGACCAAGGCCGGCAACAAGGGTTGGGATGCGGCGCTGAGCGCGCTGGAGATGACCGATCTCTACCGGCGGCTGGGGTAGGTCGTGGTGCCCGGCGGCCTCGGAAGGCGCGAGCCGGATCATCGCCGGGACCGGGGGCGGGCTCGGGCGTGGGCCCTCCATACCCTCTACCTCTGGGAGTCCGGCGGAGGGGGGGCGACTCCGAGACAGGCCCTGAACCGGCTCCTCCAGACGCGCCGGGTAGCACCCCGCCGGGTTCCCTTCCTGGAACGTCTGATCCAGGTGGTGGAGGAGCACCTGTCCGAGATCGACGGGGCCCTGGAATCGGTCCTGGAGAACTGGCGGCTGGAAAGACTGAGCGTGACCGACCGGTCGGTGCTTCGCCTTGGGGCGGCTGAAATCCTCTTTGTCCCGGAAGTGCCCCCGAAGGTGGCCATCCAAGAAGCCCTCCGTCTGGCCGAGGCCTACGGCGGGGGAGAGGACTCTCCCAAGTTCATCAACGGTGTCCTGGACGCTCTCTATAAGCGTTTCCGGTGGCCTGCTCCGACCGGGGAAGGTAGGGGGCCCGGCCCTTGAACATCCTGGTGGTGAACTGGCAGGACCGTCTCAACCCCCAGGCCGGGGGCGCCGAGATCCATCTCCACGAGATCTTCGGGCGCCTGGCCGGGTGGGGACATCGGGTGACCGTGCTGGTTTCGGGCTTTGCCGGAGCCCCGGCCCGGGAAGAGCTGGACGGGATGTCGATCCGCCGAGTGGGGGGGCGTCACACCTTCGGAGCCTTGGTCCCGGCGGCCGTCAGGGGATTGGCCCGGGAGTCCTCCTTCGATGTGGCTGTGGAGGACTTGAACAAGGTGCCGGTATTCTTGCCCCTCTGGTTGCGCCTCCCCATGGTTCTCCTCGTGCACCACCTTTTCGGACGGACCGCATTCCGGGAGGCCTCCCTCCCCGTGGCCCTGGCCACCTGGCTGCTGGAGAGACCCCTCCCGTGGGTCTACCGGAGCCGCCCGACCGTGGCTGTTTCGGGGAGCACCCTGGAAGACCTCCGGGGCCGGGGTCTGGGGAAGGGGCCGGCCTGTGTCATTCCCAACGGGGTGGACCTGGATCGGTTCAGGCCGGACCCGGCCACGGTGCCGTTCCCCCGGCCGACCCTTCTTTACCTCGGCCGCCTCAAGCGCTACAAGGGGGTGGACATCATCCTGCGGGCGGTGGCCCTCCTTCGTGCCCGGGGGGTGGAGGTGGAGTTCCTGGTGGCCGGCAGGGGCGACGACGAGGCCCGCCTCCGGCGCCTCGTGGACCAGCTGGGCCTCCACGATGTGGTTCGGTTCCTCGGGTACGTGTCCGAAGAAGAAAAACCCCGTCTTTTTCGCCGAAGTTGGGTTCACGTGTTGACTTCCCCCAAAGAGGGGTGGGGTATTTCTATTCTGGAGGCATCGGCTTCGGGGATCCCCACGGTGGCCAGTGACAGCCCAGGCCTTCGGGACGCGGTACAACATGGGGTCACGGGGCTTCTGGTACCCCATGGCCATGTGGAGGCTCTGGCCGGTGCCCTGGCCCGCCTCCTTTCCGACCCCGCCGAGCGGCAAGCCATGGGCAGGGCCGCCCGGCGGTTTGCAGAGGGGTTCTCTTGGGAAGCGTCGGCCCGATCCACGGAACGATTTCTGACGGAGCAGGTAGCCGCTGCCCGGGAGGCCCGGTAGCTTTCCACCTTTCCCCCCCGGCTGGCCAGGCCACCCGGGCGGGTGTGCTTCGACGGAGGAACCATGAGAGTTCAGATTTCCGCACGACGCTGCGAGATCCCGGACACGATACGGGCTCGTGCCGAGAGTCGACTGGGGAAGCTGTCCAAGTACGAGCCTCGGATTTCCAGTGCGGAGGTGGTCTTCGAAGTGGAGAAGCACGTCAAGCGTGTCGAAGCGGTCGTGAGCGTGGACCGGGACGAGCCGGTGGTGGCCAAAGGCGAAGGGGAGGAGTTCCGGGAAGCGTTGGACCAGATGGTGGACCGTTTGGGACGGATCCTCAAGAAACGCCGGTCCCAGAAGAAGGAGCATCATGGACCTGGGCTTGCCGACACCGCTCTTTCCGGGGAATAACGGCCGGGGGATGGAGCGAAGCATCACGGTGGAGGATCTCCTCCGGGATCGGGAGGCGATCCTCCACCTGGAGAATCTCTCTCCGGACACCGGCCTCCGTCGCAAGATCACCCAAGCCACGCCGGGCAGCCCAGGGCTGGCTCTGGCGGGCTTCATGGCGCGGATCCGCGGGGGGAGGGTTCAGGTTTTCGGGGAAACGGAAATGGCGTTCCTCGCTTCCCTGGATCCCGCGGAAGCCGCCGAGCGTCTGCGGGCCTTCTTCCATCACGAGATCCCGGTGGTTTTCGTGACCAAAGGGCTGGAGGTTCCCCCCTGGTTCCTGGAGGCTGCCAAGGAGTACAAGATCCCCGTCTTCCGGACCACCCTCTCCACGGGCCTCTTCTTCCAGCTTCTCAACCCCTACCTGGAGGCGGCCCTCGCTCCCACGGTGAGCATCCACGGCTCCCTGGCCGACGTATACGGTGTGGGCCTACTGTTCGTGGGCCAGAGTGGCATCGGCAAGAGCGAGTGCGTCCTGGACCTGGTGGAACGGGGACACCGGTTGGTGGCGGATGATCTGGTTTTCGCTACCCGACGGGGCAACGACATCATCATCGGGTACGGGCATGAACTCCAGCGGCATCACATGGAGATCCGCGGGGTCGGCATCATCGATGTGCGGGCCTTGTTCGGCATCCGGGCCATCCGCCAACAGAAGCGTATCGAAGTGGTGGTACAGCTGGAGGTGTGGGACGATCAGAGGGATTACAACAGGACAGGACTCGAGGAAGAGGAGGCGGTCATTCTGGGGGTGAGCCTTCCCAAGGTCACCGTTCCGTTGAATCCAGGAAAGAACATCACGGTGATCTCGGAGGTGGTGGCCATGAACCACCTCCTGAAATACGCAGGGGTGGACTCGGCCCGGGAGTTCGACCAGAGGATGCGGGAAGCTCTTCAGGTTACACGCAAATATCTTGAGGAAGACTATGAGTGAGGGCCGGCCGGCAAAGGGCGTCTTGGTAGCGCACGGTCTGATGGCCCAGGGAATGGTCGACGCGGTGCGTCGGATCGCCGGGGTGTCCCAAGACGCTCTCACGGCCCTGAGCAACGAGGGCAAGGCTCCGCAAACTCTTCAGGAGGAGCTGGACACCCTCCTGGGAGACGATCCGGCGGTGGTGTTCACGGATCTGGGGAGCGGCAGTTGTGCCCTGGCAGCGCGGGTATGCTGCCGGTCGAACCCCCGGCGCGTGGTGGTTTTCGGTGCCAACCTGCCCATGCTTCTCGAGTTCGTCTTCAACCGGCATCGTCCCTTCGAGGAGCTGATTCCACGCCTGCTGGCGAAGGGGCGGGAGGGTTTGGGTTGTTACAGCGAGGGCTCCGAAGATGCCCATCGTCCTGTATCGAGTTGACGAACGTCTCCTTCACGGGCAGGTGGTGGTGGGTTGGGGTGGACACCTGCACCCCGACAGGTATGTGGTGGTGGACGACGCCCTCATGGATAGCGCCTGGGAGAGGGAGCTGTATGCCTTGGGCGTTCCCGAGGGGGTGGAGGTGGTGTTCGCCCGCCCCACTTCGGCCCTGGAGCACCTCGAGGAATGGCGCGCGTCGCCGCTTCGGACGGTCCTCCTCACGAGGGATCTGGGGACCATGGCCCAGCTTGCCCGGGGGGCTCGGATGGCCGGCGAGGAAGTGAATGTCGGCGGGCTGCATGCGGCACCCGGGCGGGTTCAGGTGTTGCCGTACGTCCACTTGGCGCCCGAGGATCGCTTGGCCCTGGAAGAGCTCCGGAGAGAGGGGGTAAGGGTGGTGGCCCGGGACCTCCCGGGGTCCAGAGGGGTCCCCGCGGGAGATTGGGTGCCCTGAGAAGGGAGGAGACGAGGCCCAATGGAGTGGTGGCTTCTTCCCCTTCTGGGGGGGCTTCTGGCCTTGGACCAAACCTCTTTCGGCCAGTTCATGGTGTCCAGGCCCCTGGTGGGGGGGACGGTGGTGGGCTGGGTGCTGGGTGAACCCATGTTGGGGTTCCTCCTCGGGGGGATCATGGAACTCTGCTTCCTGCCGGCGGTTCCCACGGGGGGAGGTCAGGTCCCTGAGGGCGGGCCGGCGGTGGGGGTGGGGGTATGGGCGGCGGATTCCCTGGAAGGCGAAGGGGGGTTGGCCCTGGGGCTGGCGCTGGGCCTCCTCTGGGCCTGGCTGGGATCGGTCTCGGTCCACCTCCTCAGGGGCTGGAACAGCCGGTGGGTGCCCGTGGATGGTGGGGGGGTGGGGGTCCGGGCAGGGATGGTGTGGCGGGGCCAGATCGTGGGCCTGGCCAGCGATTTCCTCAGGGGTGGGCTCCTCTGTGCGGGGGGTATGGGGGTGGCTGCAGTTTTGGCGCCTCTGTTGCGAGGGAGTTGGCCGCTGGGGATGTCGGCCACTCTGGCTGTCCTGGCGATGGGAGGCTCCCTCGCCGTGGGAGGGCTCCTGGCTCTCTGGGAAAAGGGGGGCAAGCGGTGGCGGGTCTTCCTGGCGGGGTGCGGCCTCGGGGTGGCCTGGGGAGTGCTGACGTGAAGCGGATCTCCAGGTGGGCTCAGGTCTCGAGCTTCCTGAGGCTCTTCGCGTTGCAGGCCTCATGGAACTATCGGACGTTGCAGGGTAACGGGTTTGCTTTCGCCGTCCTCCCCATCCTCCGGCAGGTCCACGAGGGGAACGCCGAAGGGCTGGAGGGCGCCCTGAGTCGGCACATCGGGCACTTCAACGCCCATCCTTACCTGGCGGGGCTGGCGGTGGGGGCGGTGGCCCGCATGGAGGCGGACGGGAGAGACCCGGAGGAGATCCGCCGGTTCAAGCTGGCCGTGAAAGGCCCCCTGGGGAGTTTGGGAGATGCCTTGATCTGGAGCGGGTGGCGCCCCACCCTCTTGTTGGCGGCCATGGTGGTGGGCCTGGTCACCGGGAGGCCCGGTCTGGCGGTGGGGGCGTTTCTCATCGCGTACAACTTGGGCCACCTGGCCCTGAGGCTCTTGGGCTTTCGGATCGGCTGGGAGTACGGAAGCCAAGTGGGCGATGCCCTGAGGCGGCTCGGTCTGTCGAAGAAGGCGGATGTCTTGCAGTCGCTGGGGGTCCTGCAGTTGGGGCTCCTGGTGGGGGTTCTGGCGGCCGAGTCCCTGGGGCAGGGGTGGTGGGGCGGGGTGGCCGTAGCCTTGGGAGGTATGGGGATTTGGGTCGGCAGCCGGGTGGGCCCCAGAATCTGGCGGGTATGTCTTTGGCTCCTCGTGGGTACGCTGGGTTTGGTGCATTTGGGGGGAGTCTGGGGATGAGCGAGGTCCATCAGGTGAAAGCGGCGTCCGTGGAGGTGGTGAACCGGGCAGGGGTGCACGCCCGTCCGGCTGCAGCGTTGGTGAAGGCTGCCGGCCGGTTCCGCTCGGAAATCCACGTGGAAAAGGACGGCCTGCGGGTGAACGCCAAGTCCATTATGGGGGTTCTTATGCTTGCGGCTGAGCAAGGATCCACCCTCCGATTCACCGCCGTGGGGCCTGATGCAGAAGAGGCGCTGGCAACCCTCACGGAACTGGTACGGCGGGGGTTCGAGGAAGAGTGAGGCAAGGGGGACGACCATGTCCATCGTCCGGGACGGGTTCGGGGTTTCGGAAGGGATTGTGGAAGGCACGATCCACCTGCTGAACTGGGGGGTACCGGAGGTGGCCCACAGCAGGGTGGAGGAGGGCCAGGTGGAGGAGGAGGTGGGGCGATTCCAACAGGCGGTGGAAGAGACCCGGGCGGATCTGGAACGACTTCGGAGCCAGGCCTCGGAGCGCCTCGGTGCCCTGGAGGGACGCATCTTCGATCCCCAGCTCCTCATGCTGGAAGATGCGGAGGTGGTGGATCGAACCATCGAATACATCCGAGAGAATCGCCTGACGGCGGCCCAGGCCTTCGAGTGGCGGATCCTGGAACTCCAGGCCCAGTGGAATCGGACCTTTAACCCCATGGTCTTGGACCGCCTGAATGACCTGGAAGATCTCCACGTCCGACTCCTCCACCGGATTCTAGGGCTCCCGGATCCCCTCACCCCCCCGACTCCTGATGCTCCGGCGATCCTGGTGGCCCACAACCTCACCCCGAGCATGGTGGTGCAGTTCGATACCGGCCTGATCCGGGGCATTGCCACCGACCGGGGCACCCGGACGTCCCACTGGGTCATCCTGGTGCGTTCCCTGGGCATCCCGGCGGTGGTGGGGCTGGATACCATCACCCAGCTGGCCCGCCAAGGGCAGGAGGCCATTCTGGACGGCCGGATCGGCCGCATCATCCTGGAGCCCGACCAGCAGGATCGGCGGATCTTTCGGGGGCGGGTCCTCCAGCTCAAGGAGTGGGAGGAGGAGGTGCGGCGGCTGGCCACCCTGGAGCCTGTGACCAAGGACGGGCAGCCCATCGCCCTTCGGGCCAATCTGGATCTCCCCAGCGAAGCAGGGGCGGCTCGGGACCACGGAGCCCAGGGAGTCGGACTGCTCCGAACGGAATTCCTCGTGGTGGGCCGCAAGACGCTTCCGGACGAGGAGGAGCAGTATCGGGAGTATCGGGCGGTGGCCGAGACCTTCCCCACCTATGCGGTGGTGGTCCGGACCTTCGACCTCGGGGGAGACAAGTTCCCCATGTTTCTCCACATGCCGCCGGAAGAGAATCCCTTTCTGGGATGGCGGGCCATCCGGGTGTGTCTGGACGAGCCCGAGCTCTTCCGCCCGCAACTGCGGGCCTTGTTGCGGGCCACGGCCCACGGGGACGTACGGATCATGCTCCCCATGGTGAACAACGTGGACGAGGTCCTGCAGGTCCGGGCCATGCTCAAGGAAGAGGAAGATCGGCTTTCCGAGCAGGGGATTCCCTTCAACTCCGGTTACAAACTCGGTCTTCTGATCGAAACCCCCGCGGCGGCTCTGGACGCGGTGGCCTTGGCCCGCCATGCGGATTTCTTTTCCATCGGTACGAACGACCTCGTCCAATACACCCTCGCCGTAGACCGCACCAACAGCCGGCTGGCGGGGCTCTACAACCCCTTCCATCCCGCTGTCCTCCGCCTCATCCACCAGGTGGCGCGGGTGGCTCGGGCGGCGGGCATCGAGGTAAGCGTGTGTGGCGAGGTGGCGGCCAATCCTCTGGGCGCCTTCCTGTTCCTCGGCCTGGACATCCACTCCCTTTCGGTGGCTTGGCCCGCTTTGGGGGAGATCAAGAAAGTGATCCGCGAACTGCGGGTGGAAGACGCCCGGAAAGCAGTAGCCCGGGCTCTGGCCGCCGGATCCGCCCAAGAGGTGGTGGACTGCTTGGTGGAAGGGATCGGAAACAGTTTGGATCTTTCCGCCTTCGCAGGCCGCTGGAACCTCCGCCTGCCCCCACGCCCCCGCTGAGCCGAAACCGTTGAACCCTATCGGCCCCCAGGAGATGCACCCTTGAGTTTGAGGCTCTTCACCTCGGAAAGCGTCACGGAAGGTCACCCGGACAAGATCGCCGACCAGGTAGCCGACGCCATTCTGGATGCCATTCTCTTGCAGGACCCCATGGCACGGGTGGCGGCGGAGGTCCTTGTCACCACCGGCATGGCCTTGGTAGCCGGGGAGATCACCACCCGGGCCCAGGTGGATATCCCTGGCCTGGTGCGGAGGACGCTCAGGGAAATCGGCTACGTCCGAGCCGACTATGGGATCGACGGTTCCACGTGCGCGGTGCTGACGACCCTGGATCAGCAATCGCCGGATATCGCCGGGGGAGTGGACACGGGGGGGGCCGGCGACCAGGGGATGATGTACGGCTACGCCACGGCGGAAACCGACACCTTCATGCCGACCCCCATCACCTTGGCCCATGCCCTGACCCGACGCCTGGCGGAGTTGAGGAAGTCCAAGGAACTGCCCTGGCTTCGGCCGGACGGGAAGGCGCAGGTGACGGTGGAATATGAGGGGGACACGCCCCTCCGGGTCCAGACGGTAGTGGTCTCCACCCAGCACGATCCCGACGTGTCCCCGGAAGTCCTTCGTCAAGAGGTACTCGACAAGGTGATCCTGGCGGCCATTCCTCCTCACCTCCTGGATCCGGACCGTTGCACGTTTCATATCAACCCTACCGGCCGGTTCGTGGTAGGGGGCCCCCACGGCGACACGGGTCTCACGGGTCGGAAGATCATGGTGGACACCTACGGGGGGTTGGGGCGGCATGGTGGCGGATCTTTCAGCGGGAAGGACGCCACCAAGGTGGACCGTTCGGGGGCGTACGCGGCCAGATGGGTGGCGAAAAACATGGTGGCCGCGGGGGCGGCCCGACGCTTCGAGTTGCAGGTGGCCTACGCCATCGGGGTGGCCGAGCCGGTGGCCCTGTATGTGGACACCTTCGGAACGGGGGTCCGGCCCGACCACGAGCTGGCGGAGGTGGTACGACGGATCTTCGACCTCCGTCCCCGGGCCATCATGGAAAGCCTCCACCTTACCGACCCCATCTTTCGGCCGGCGGCCGCCTACGGGCATTTCGGCAGGGCCCCGGAAAAACTGCACGTGGGAGAGGGATCCGGCCGGGAGGTGGAGCTGTTTCCATGGGAGAAACTGGATAGGGTAGAGGATATCCGCAAAGAGTTGGGTCTGGCTTGAGGAAGGAACCAGCCCGGAAAATTGCCGGCAAAGGGAAGAAAAGGATCGTGATCCAGACTTTCGACATTCGAGACCCGTCGCTGGCCCCGGAAGGGCAGCGCCGGACGGCATGGGCCGCCAGGAGCATGCCCGTGCTGGCTGCGATTCGGAGGCGGTTTGAAGAGGAGCGGCCTTTGGCGGGGGTACGGATTTCCGCCTGCCTGCATGTCACCACCGAGACGGCCGTCTTGATGAGCACTTTGAAGGCGGGTGGGGCGGACGCCGTGCTCTGTGCCTCCAACCCCCTGAGCACCCAGGATGACGTGGCGGCCCATCTGGTGGTGAACGAGGGCATCCCTGTTTTCGCGGTGCGCGGGGAGAACGAAGCCCGCTACTACGGGCACATCCAGAAGGCCCTGGCCCATCGCCCGATCCTCACCATGGACGACGGCGCGGACCTGGTGGGGTCCCTGCACATGTTGGCCCTGGGCCGTTGGGACGAGCTCGGGCCTGGGGTTCGGGAGTGGGCTGCGAGCCTGGAAACGGCCGAGAGGGACGCGTTGGTGGCGGGGGTGGTGGGCTCCACGGAGGAGACCACCACGGGCGTCATCCGCCTGAAGGCCATGGCCAGGGAAGGGGTTCTTCGCTTCCCCGTCATTGCCGTCAACGATTCCTTCACCAAACACCTCTTTGACAATCGTTACGGAACCGGCCAGAGCACCATGGACGGCGTCCTCCGGGCTACGAACCTCCTCCTGGCCGGATCCACCGTGGTGGTTGCCGGGTATGGCTGGTGTGGGAAGGGGGTGGCCCAGCGGGCCCGGGGAGCCGGGGCCCGGGTGATCGTGACCGAGGTGGACCCCGTCAAGGCACTGGAAGCCGTCATGGACGGTCTGGAGGTCATGCCCATGGAGGAGGCAGCTCCCCGCGGAGACCTGTTCCTGACCGTCACCGGCGATTTCCATGTCCTTCGCCCCGAGCACTTCCGGCTCATGAAGGACGGCGCCATCCTGGCCAATGCCGGACACTTCAATGTCGAGATCGATCTGGAAGGGCTTCGATCCATGGCCGACGGGGAGCCGGTGGTGGTGAGGGAGCACGTAGAAGAGTACCGGGTGAACGGGCGCAGCCTCTTCGTGTTGGGGGAGGGTCGTCTGGTCAATCTGGCGGCCGCCGAAGGGCATCCCGCCTCGGTCATGGACATGAGCTTCGCGAACCAGGCCCTCGCTGTGGAGTACCTTCTACGGAACCGGGGAAGGCTGGAGCGGCGGGTGTACCGCATTCCGGAAGAAATCGACCGACAGATTGCTTCGATGAAACTCGCGGCGATGGGGGTCCGGATCGATTCCCTCACACCGGAGCAGACCCGGTATCTCTCCTCGTGGACCGAGGGGACCTGAGGGTTGGAACGCCAACGAAAAGGGGGGCGTGTGGCCACGGTGGTGAAGGTAAGGGTGCAGAGCCTGGGGCTGGACCGGGCTACGAACACACCCGTGGTGATCCTTCAGGAAGAGGAGGGGGATCGGATTCTTCCCATCTGGATCGGCCCCAGCGAGGCCAGTGCCATTGCCATGCAGTTGGCGGCCTGGAGCTTTTCCCGCCCCCTGACCCATGATCTTCTGGTCTCGGTGGTAGGGGGGCTGGGAGGCACCCTGGATCGGGTGATCATCACCAAGGTCGAAGGAAATACCTACTACGCGGAGCTGGTCCTGCGGCGGGGGGAGGAGATTATTGCCGTGGACGCTCGCCCCTCTGACTCCATTGCCGTGGCCTTGCGGATGAACGCGCCCATCTTTGCCGAGTCCTCCCTTCTCGAGCGGGTCTCGGTGGAGATCGCCGAGCACGAGTCTCCCGACCTCCCGGCGGGCCCGCCTCCGCCTGCTCCTCGCCCCGAGGCAGCCCAGGAAAACCTCCAGGACTATCTGAAGCGCCTGACCCCTGAGGATTTCGGGCGCTTCAACCCCTGAAACGATGAAAGCTTCCGCCTCAGTCCGGGGGAAGGGCCTCTGGGTCCGGACCTCATTGACCATGCTCCTGCTGGTGGCAGGACCTTTTGCCGGCGCAGCCCAAGAATCGCCGAGGCCCATTCTCAAGGGCAGAGTGAGGATCGGTGAAGGGCCGGCGGAGGGAGGAACGGTGGTGCTCCACCGGATCGCCCGGGAGGGGTCGGGGGAGGTGGACAGCGTTTCCCTGGCCAGGGGCGGCCAGTTCGAAATCCCTTTGCCCCACCTACCGGACCACGCAGGAAGCTCCGAAATCTTTCTCGCTTCCTACAAACACGCCGGGCTTGTGTACTTCGGGCTCCCCATCACCGATGTGGCGCAGCTGGACAGTCTCTACCTGATTCAGGCCTACGATACGGCCTCCGTGCCCCCGGGAGGGGTGGACCTTCCCTTGAGCGGCCGCAGCCTGTTCCTGGAGAAAAGCGGCGAGGGGTGGAGCGTGGCCGATGTGTTCCAGATCCGCCATGAGGGCTCCCGGACCTGGTACAGTCCGGAAGAAGGGGTGGTGTGGAGCTACCCCCTTCCCGCGGGTGTGGCGAATTTCCGGGCATCGGACTCCGAGTTTCCCTCCGATGCCGTCCGCTTCCGTGAAGGCTCCCTCGAACTGCTGGCCCCGCTTCAGCCGGGGGAGCGCTTCCTCATGGTCCGGTACGACTTGCCGGACGGTGAGCTGGTGATCCCCTTGAAGGGCCACCATGAGCGCCTGGAGGTGCTGGTCCGGGAGCCCGCTCCCGTGGTTGAGGTCATGCCCTTGGTCCCCCACCCTGGTCTGGAAATGGCCCCGGAGGTCTCGTTCCGCCGCTTCGTGGGGCAGGATCTGGACGGGGGGACCCTTCGGATTCTCCCTCGCCGTGAGCCCTGGCGTCCCCAGGCTTCGTGGCTGGGCTTGTTTCTCGCAGGCCTCCTGGGTGCCGCCGGCGTCTGGGCCTTTCGGAGGTCGGGAGCGCGGGTCCCCTCAGCGGCTCCAGCGGAGGGCTCGGGGCCGCTCACCCGCCAGGATGTTCTGTGGCAGGTGGCGGTGCTGGACGAGGAGTTTGCCCGCAAAAAGAACCCCTCCCCTCAGGCCCGGGCGGAGTACCGGCAGGAGCGAGCCCGCCTCCTGGAGCAACTCCGCCGGCTTCGGTGAGGGATGCCGGGTGGCCGTGGTGAGCACGCCGGGTGTGCTCTTGCGGGCCTATCCGTTCCGCGACACCAGCCAGGTCCTTCGCTTCTACACCCGGGATCTCGGTCTTCTGAGCGTCCTGGCAAAAGGGCGGCGGAGGCTGGAGGCCAAGGGAGCAGCGGGGAGTTCGCCCTTTGCCGAGGGGGTTCTGGTCCTGTCGTTCCGGCGGGGGAGGGAGTTGCAGACCCTTCGGGATTTCGCCCTGGAGAGGGCCCGTTTCGGGCTGGGGAGCCACCCCTTGCGCCTCTCTGGCGCCTCCGTCCTTGGGGAGCTGGCTTTGCATCAGGGGGAGGGTGAGGCCAACCCCCTGTTTTTTCGAGGTCTTTCCGAAGGTTTGGATGCCTTGGAAACGGTGGCCCTGGACCGGGTCGTCCCCGAGGTCCTCGCTCGCCTGTGGAGTCTGGTGCGCCTGCTGGGGTACCGGCCTGTGCTGGACCGATGCGTCCGTTGCGGTCGGCCGCCGGCCATGGGCGAGACAGTTCGCTTCGATGTTGCGGAAGGCGGAATCTCCTGCCATTCCTGCTCAGGTTCGGCCCAGGGGCCTCGACTGGGTCCGGTGGCCAGGGAGCAGCTTGGGGCCCTCGTGGAAGGTGTCGCACCCACGGCCCTCCTGGGGGGGCGGGCCCATCTCCGCCTTGCGGGGGAGTTTGTGGCCTTTCACCTGGGGGGTGGCTTGCCGCTCCGTTCCCTGGGTGTCCTCCGGGGTCTCCTGCCCGAAGATCACCCCTGAGCCGGCGAGGCGGGGAGGCTTAGGGTCCGCGCTTTTCTCCCTCGCCGAGGACGCCCTCTTCTGTCCGTATGCGTAGGCTCATCCTGGGTACTGCTGGTCATATCGACCATGGGAAGACGGCCCTGGTGAAAGCCCTCACCGGGGTCGACACGGACCGCCTGAAGGAAGAAAAGGAGAGGGGAATCACCATCGACCTGGGATTTGCCGAGTTCGCTCCCAGCCCCGACCTCCGCTTCGGGGTTGTGGATGTGCCGGGCCACGAGGCCTTCATCAGGAACATGCTGGCGGGGGCCACCGGCGTGGACGTGGTTCTTTTGGTGGTGGCCGCCGACGAGGGGATCATGCCCCAGACCCGGGAGCATTTGGCCATCGTGGAACTTCTGGGGGTGCCTCGGCTGGTGGTGGCCCTGACCAAGGCCGACCTGGTGGATGGGGATTGGCTGGAGCTGGTGGAAGAGGAGGTCCGGGGGCTCTTGAAGGGTACCCCCTACAGGGGCGCGCCCGCGATTCCCGTCTCGGCCCGTACGGGTAAGGGTATGGGCGTCCTCACCGAGACCCTGGTTCGGGTGGGACGGGAGGCGGAGGAGCGGAAGGCTGAGGATGTGGCCCGGCTCCCCATGGACCGGGTCTTTACCGTGAAAGGGGCTGGCACGGTGGTCACCGGGACCCTTTGGTCGGGCACCCTCCGGACCGGCGAGGAAGTCCAGGTGTTGCCGGGGGGCGGAAGGGGAAAGGTCCGGACCCTCCAGATCCACGGGCAGGCGGTCTCCGAAGCCCGGGCAGGGAGCCGGGTGGCGGTGGGCGTATCCGGCAAGGAGGTGGAGCACGACCGCCTGGAACGGGGACAGACCCTCGTTACAGGAGAGGGCTGGGAGATCTCGCGGATGCTCACGGCCAGGGTGCGGATCTTGCCGGATGCCCGTCGGGAAATGGCCCAGGGAGAGCGGCTGCGCCTCCACCTGGGTACCGCCGAGGTGATGGCCAGGGCTGTGCTCCTGGAGGATGAGGTTCTCCCGCCCGGGTCCGTCGGCTGGGTCCAGTTGCGGCTGGAAGAGCCGTTGCTGGCTCGGGCGGGGGACCGCTTCGTCCTGAGATCCTACTCCCCGGTGACCACGGTGGGGGGAGGCGAGGTGGCCGAGGTGCTGCCTGCCAAGCGCAGACGCCTGGAGGGGGGCGAAGGGGGGAAGCTGGCAGCTTTGCTGGGAGCGGACTCCCAGGGCAGGCTCGAGGCTTTGGTCGACCTGGCGGGGTGGAGGGGGGTAGCCCGCAGCGCTCTCCCCCACCGGACGGGTCTCTCGCCCCACCAGGGGGAGGAGGCCGTGGAAGGCCTCTTGAAGCGGGGTCGGGTGGTGGACTTGGGGGGTGTGTTGTTTCCCGTGGCTGTTTGGGACGCAGCCCGCACAAGGGTGCGGGACTCCCTGGAGGAATACCACCGCCGGCACCCTCTGCGGTCCGGGCAACCTTTGGAGGAACTGAGGGCGGTGCTGCCGGGGCCCTACGGGCCGGTCCTGGCGGAGGCGGCCATCCGTTCCTGGGTGAGCTCGGGGGAGATCCAGGTACAACGGGGACGGGCGGCCCTGCAGGGTTTCCGTCCGACGCCGACGCCCCGCCAGGAGGTGATTCTGGCGGAGTTGCGCGAGGCCCTCCGTCGGGGCGGCGCAGCTCCTCCTGCCCTGAGGGAATTGGCGGCTTCACACCCGGAGGTGGCTCCGGACGAGCTGGAAGGACTCCTCCGTTTCCTGGAGGGAAGAGGAGAGGTCATCGGACTGGAGGATGGGCTTTTCTTCCCGAAGGAAGTGTTGGAGATGCTGGGGGCGGAGGTTGTGGCCAGACTGGGGGGGCGGTCGGGGCTCGGGCCGGCCGACTTCAAGGAGGCTATCCCGGTGAGCCGAAAACACCTGCTCCCCATCTTACGGTACTTTGACACGGTGGGGATCACCACACGGCTGGGCGAAGAGCGAAGCGTGGCTCAAGCGTTACCGGAGGGTTGGCCTTGATCCACGACGTTTTTCTTGACCGTCCTCCCTCCGGGCCGTAGAATGGGGAGAGGGAAGCGGCTGGCTGGAACCCTTCTCGTGTCGGAGGTCTATCGGTCTACGGCTACAGCACAGGAGTTCTGTGCGGAGGTGTGAATGAGACGCGCCGTGAGCGTTCTCTTCGTCCTCCTCTCCATCGTCGGTTTCGCGTCCTCCCTCCGGGCTCAGGGAGCCGGGCCGACCGGAAAGCAGGATCCCGGGTTCGTCCTGGAGCAAAACTACCCCAACCCCTTCAATCCCGAGACGAAGATCCCCTTCGTCTTGAGCGAAGCCCTGTTCCGGGATGGGAGGCCCGCGGTGGTCTCCATCCGCATCTACAACGTCCTTCAGCAGCTTGTGGCTTCTCCCACAGCCTTGAACCACCCTGCCGGTGAGGGTGTGCAGGTATTGGACCTGGAGTATCCGGCGCCGGGAAGGTACGAGGCCTACTGGGACGGGAGGGACACTGCGGGAAGGCAGGTGGCGTCGGGCGTGTATTTCGTACAACTGGTGGTGAACGGCAGGACCCAAGTCCGCAAGATGTTCGTCACCAAGTAGAGTCGCCCCGGAAAAGGGTTGCCCGGTCGAGGGGCTTGGGAAGGGGGAAGGGGGCTTTCGTGTGGCGGCCCACGGCGGCGGGTCGGGGCCGGCCCGGAGGGCATCTTCGCGGAGGGGCTTCAGGGAAGGACGTAGATGAACCTTCCGCAGTTCTCGCAAGTTTGAACAGTCTCGTTGGCCGATTCCACTCTGGAAGTCGGAATGGCCATGAAGCACCCGTAACAGACGCCCCCGATCACGGGCACCACCATGCGGCGAAGGTGGGGAAGCCCCCGCTCCCACCGGGCTCGGATGGGGGCGTCCAGTTGTTCCTGGAGCTCGCGGATCTTCTCGTCCAGCGCCTCGAGGGCGGCCCGGAGTTCGACGTGGAACTCGTCGGTCTCCAAACGATCGAGACCGGGTTCGTCCGTGAGGGCCGCTCGCTGGAGGCGAAGATCTTGCATTTCCAGGAGGATGGTGAGTTGAGGATGCATTCCCGCCTCCCGCGTTCAGGGAGCCTTTTCCTCCAACAGGGCAAGGAACTCTTCCGGTGTTTCGATGGCTTGGAGGCGAGCCGGGACCTCGGGGTCCTTCGCAAACTGGGCAATCTTCCCCAAGACCGGCAGGTACTGGTTGGAAACCTCCAAGGGCGGCGCCACGATGAGGAAGAAGTGGTAGACGGGGCTGTCGTCGATGGCCTTGAAATCCACTCCCCCTCGTTTGCGGCCGAAGGCCAGGCGCAGGCGGTTGACTACCAAAGACCGACAGTGGGGGATGGCGATCCCCCTCCCGATCCCGGTCGACCCAAGGTTCTCGCGGCGCTTGAGGGTCTTGAAGAGAATCGCCTCGGACTTCTCGTCCATCTTGAGGAGGCCGATGAGTTCCTTAAGTACCTCGTCCTTGGTATTCGCCTGTATGTCCAGGTTCACCACATCCGGCGTGAACAACTCTCTCAGTCTCATTCCTGTCTCCTCCACGGAGGGGTCAGCGAAGGTCCGGCGTCCAAAGCCCGGGAAGGTATCCTTGGAAACCTTCAAACCCTTACATGGTACAAGGGTGCGCCGCGGTTTTCCAGAAGGGGGGACTCCGAACCGGCCCAGATGAACAGGGAGGGACGGCAGAAGGCATGACGGGAGGATTCTCGAAGATCCTGCAGAGTCCAAGGGTGCCTCTCTTCCTGGCCCCCCAGGCAGGGGTCTCGGAATCACCCTTCCGCCGCCTCTGCCGGGAGTTCGGGGCCGATGTGGTGGTGACGGAGTTTGTGAGTGCCGACGGCCTGGTGAGGGGTAGTGCCCGCACCCACGGATACCTTCGCTTTGATGACGAGGAGCGGCCCATCGGGGTCCAAATCTTCGGGGCGGACCCCGTCATGATGGCCGAGGCTGCGGCTCAGATCACCGAACTGTATCAGCCCGATTTCATCGACATCAATTTCGGTTGCCCCGTCAAGAAAGTGGTGCGCAGGAACGGGGGATCGGGCTGCCTCCGGGACCTTTCGTTGGTGTATTCGGTGGTCAGGGCGGTGGTAGGGGCTACCCCCCTTCCCGTGACGGTGAAAACCCGGAGTGGTTACGACGAGGCCTCCCGAGATCCGGTGGCCATCGGCAAGACCATTCAGGACGCCGGAGCGGTGATGGTGACCCTCCACCCCCGAACCCGGGCCGACATGTACGGCGGGAAGGCGCGCTGGGAGGAGATCCGGGCGTTGGTGGAAGCCCTGGAGATCCCGGTGGTGGGAAACGGAGATATCCGCACGGGAGCCGATGCCCTGCGGATGAAGCAGGAGACGGGCTGCCACGGGATCATGATCGCCCGCGGGGCCCATGGGGCGCCTTGGATCTTTCGTCAGGCCCGGGCGGCCTTGGACGGGGAGCCCATTCCCCCGGAGCCGGACGTGGAGGAGAGGTTTCGTATCTGCCTACGGCACGCCAGGAACGCCATCGCTTTCGGGGGTGACCCTCGGCGCGCCGCCGTGGAGTTCCGCAAACACCTGGGCTGGTACACCAAGGGGCTCCCCGAGGGGAACCGTCTGCGGCAGGAGCTGTTCCGGGTGACCAGCCTGGAGGAGATGGAGACCCTGCTGGAAGGGTATCTGGCCCGACAGAGCGCCGGCGTGCGGTAAGGCTGGAGCCGTAGCGGCCTTCGAAGCTATATTATGGTTCACAGCGGACATCATCCCGCGCGACAGCTTCGCCGGGACAGTTCGGTGAGAAAGGGGGCGTAACGGTTTCGACACGTCTGGGGAATCTGGAGTAGCGTGCCGGGGGTCCCGGGTGCCCCGTGAACAAACCTGGGGAAATACAACTGCCAACTCTCAGCTGGCACTGGCCGCGTAACGAAACGTCGGCCCGCCTTTTGACTCGCCCGCCCGATGCGGGTCTCAAGGCGTCGCTTCTTCGGGCTGGTTCTCCTGGGGTGCCGTCCCCCGGGGAGCGAGACGGATGACGGCTGGTCCCCGGTCCGGCAGCTCACCAGTCGGCCGGGGGCGAGAACCGGTGGTGAGCTACGCACGTAGAAGCTCCTGAGGATCCATTCGTGGACGCGGGTTCGACTCCCGCCGCCTCCATGGTGTTTTCCCACAGCCCTTGTCACTCCCCCTCCCGTCCAAGCGCCCCAGATCCTTTGAGAACGAAACCGATCATCGCGGGGACGGTGTTGCCCCTCGTCCTTGCCCTGGACTGGCTGACGAAGCGTTGGGCTCTTGAGGCGCTCTACGGAGAGTCCCGTTCCCTCTTGGGGGGGTGGATTCCCTTGAACCTGGCCTTCAATCGTGGGGCGGCTTTCGGGATCTCCCTCGGACCCGACCCCAGATGGATCTTCATCCCCCTCACCTTGGTGGCCTTGGTCGTCCTGGGACGTCTGTTCCTTCAGACGCCGTCGTCGGATCCGTTCCGGCTCACCTCCGTCGCCCTGGTGTTCTCCGGTGCCCTGGGAAACCTCATCGACCGGGTGCGGTGGGAGCGGGGAGTGGTGGACTTCATCGGGCCCATCGACCTCGGGTTCATGGAGTGGCCCATCTTCAATGTGGCCGACATGGCCATCACCTGTGGCGCCGTCGCTCTGGCCGTGTCCTTCTGGACCGAAGATCGACGGAAACCCGGGGGCGGTGGGGAGGGTGTCGCCCCCGACGAAACCGTCGAGTCGTCGTGAGCCCTCCCCGCTGTCTCCCTCCCAGGGGTAGCGACCCGGGCGAACCCCCATCGCCCTCGGTGTCCCCCGCAATAGCGGACGGTTGTTGGCGATCATGGGAAGGTTCTGGCACGAGGTAGAATTGTGGGGTAATGCCCTTTTCCAGTGGGCGGTGGCGTTGGGCATCGCCCTGCTGGTAGGCCTAAGCCTCAAGATCCTCCTTTCCCTCCTGGTCAGGCGCTTGGCGGGACTTTCCCGGAGAACGGCCTCCAAGGCCGATGACCTGGCCGTCCAGCTCTTGACCAAGACGAAGGGATTGTTCGTGGCCCTGCTGGCGTTTTGGGCCGGCTCCCTCTACTTGTCCGTCTCCCCCGGGGTGGCCCGTTGGATCCACGAGGTGGTGGTGGTGGGCTTCCTGTTGCAAGGGGGGTTCTGGGTGTCCAGCCTGGCCCAGTACTTCCTGGACGAGCACCGCCAACGGAGGGTCCAGGAAGACCCGAGCATGGCCACGGCTCTGGGCGCCCTGAACGTGGTGGTCCGGGCCAGCGTCTGGCTCGTTTTCGTCCTCCTCATCCTCCAAAATCTCGGGATTCAGATCACGGCCCTGGTAACCGGCCTGGGGATCGGCGGGATTGCCGTAGCTCTGGCGGTCCAGAATGTGCTGGGCGACCTTCTCGCCTCCTTGTCCATCGTGCTCGACAAGCCCTTCGTCATCGGGGATCTGGTGGTGGTGGAAGAGTTCGTGGGAACCGTGGAGCACGTAGGCCTGAAGACCACCCGGATCCGCTCCGTCTCCGGTGAGCAGGTGATCTTTTCCAATTCGGATCTCCTGAAGAGCCGAATTCGGAATTTCAAACGGATGGAGGAAAGACGGGTTCTTTTCAGCCTGGGTGTCACTTACCAGACCGGCTACGAAAAGCTTCGACGTATCCCCTCCATCGTGCGGGAGGTGGTGGAAGCGCAACCCAACACCCGTTTCGATCGGTGTCATTTCAAGGCCTACGGAGACTTCGCCTTGCTGTTCGAAACGGTGTATTTCGTTTTGGTGCCGGACATGGTCCCCTACCTGGATGCCCAGCAGGCCATCAACCTCGAGCTCTACCGAAGGTTCGAAGAGGAGGGGATCGAGTTTGCCTATCCCACCCAGACGGTCTTTCTCGAGAAGGCCAACTGAAGAAGGGGAATCCCCATCATGAGGCAGGCTCCCCAAGGGACCGGGGTGTGAACAGGAGGTAGTCGATTCTGCGGCCCCTCATATGCTGGACCGTGAGGGTGCCTTCGGGGAGTTCCACCGTATCCCCCACCCGCGGCATGCGGTTCAGGCGGGCGGCCACGAAACCGGCGAGGGTGTCATAATCCCCCTCGGGGAGGTGGAGGGAGAGGATCTCCTCGGCATCTCGGAGATTGACCCCAGCCCAAACGCGGACGGCCCCGGACTCCAACCTCTGGAAGTCCTCCGGCTCGTTCCCTTCGTGCTCGTCCTGGATTTCCCCGACGATCTCCTCCAGGAGGTCTTCCAGGGTGACCAGGCCGGCGATGCCGCCGAATTCGTCCACCACCAGAGCCATCTTGATCCGTTCCCGCCTCATCTGGAGGAGGAGATCGTGTACCGGCTTGGTGAGGGGGGCAAACAAGGGAGAGCGCATGATCTCGGCCACCTTCTCCCGGCCCTCCCGGTGGGCTCGCCAAAGATCCCGGGCGGTGAGGATTCCCACGACCCGATCCAGGCTTCCCTCGTACACGGGCAGCCGCAAGTGCCCTGACGAGAGCATCACGTCCACCGCCTCCTCCACCGAGGCCGAGACCTCCACGGCCACGATGTCGGTCCTAGGTGTCATCACTTCCCCCACGGTCACTTCACTCAGGCCCATGACACTGCTGACCAGACGCCACTCCTCCTCATCCAACGAGCCTTCTTTGTGGCCGATGGTGGCCATGGCCTCCAACTCGGCCCGACTCACCGCGGAGGGGCGGCTCTCGGTGGGTGCGATGAGGCGGGCATACCACTGCAGGGGTAGGATGATGGGTTTGGTGAGGAGGATGATGGCCCTGAGGGCGTAGGCCGCCCCTGGAGCCAGGTGGGGCCAAAGGGTAGCCCCCAGGGTCTTGGGCAGGATTTCCGAAAACAGGAGGATGGCCAGGGTCAGGGCCCCCGAGAAGACGGCCATCCAAGCTTCCCCGAAGAGCTGCAGGGCCAGCGCGCCACCCAGTGCGGCTCCGAAGGTGTTGGCGATGGTGTTGAGGGTGAGGATGGCCGTAATGGGCTCGGACACCCGCGACTGGAGGCGGGCCAGAAGGTTTCCGGCCCGGGACCCTTTTTCCTGGAGGACGTGGACATAGCCCCGGGTCACGGAGAGAAACACGGCCTCCAGGATGGAGCAAAGGAAGGAAACTCCCAGGGAGATCCCCAAGATGGCGGCGAGCTTCCAGAGCATGGAGGGATTATCCGGCGGTGGGGCGAACGCCACAAGGTCCGCCCCACCGTCCTCGGGTCCGCATCACCGCCTGGGGCCGAACCCCTGGCGGGGGGGTAGGGTTGGGAGGTCTCAGGTTTCCAGGGCCGCGTCGAGCTCGATGGGGGTAGCCGCCAGAGCGCGGGAAACGGGGCACCCTTCCTTGGCCGCCCGGGCGTGTTCCAGGAAGGCGGACGCCTCGATCCGGGGTACCCTGGCTCGACATTCCAGGTGGATGCGGGTAATGCCGAAGCCGGCCTCGCCCTTTTCCAGGTAGACCTTCGCGGTGGTCCGGACGCTCTCGGCCTCAAAGCCTGCCTTGGCCAGGGCATTGGCCAAAGCCATGGAGAAACAGCCGGCGTGGGCGGCCGCGATGAGTTCCTCGGGGTTCGTGCCCGCTCCCTCTTCGAATCGGGATGCGAAGCTGTAGCTTCCTTTGACAGAACCGGTTTCGGTCTGTAGGCTGCCCCTTCCCTGGGGGAGGTTTCCCCGCCATTCGGCACTGGCGATTCGTACGGGCATGTTCATGTCTCCTTGGGTTCGGGGAGGAGGGTCGCCCGGGCTCCTGCGGTCCGGACGTCGGTGGGGCTCCTCCTCCTGGTCGACGGGTCCCCGCCACCCTCTTCCGCTCCCCTTCAACCCGAAAGGCCGGCCCCGTGGTTGAACGAAGGTTCTTCCCCTGGGGGGAGCCCCTTCTTCCCCAGGTTGCGGCCTCCTTGGCGGGGGAATTCGCGGGGCAAGGGGTGGTGGACCTTGGGGAAACCCTTCTGGTGCTGCCAGGTTCCCGGGCTGGCCGGCGCCTCATGGAACTGCTCTGGGAGGCGGCTGTCCAACGCAAGGCACGGCTTGTCCCTCCCTCCGCTGTGGTGACGAGCGGGGCCCTGCCGGAAAAACTCTACGAGCCTCGTCTTCCCTTGGCCAGCGACACCGAGGTTCGCCTGGCCTGGCTGAGGGCCCTGGAAGAGACGCCTCCCGGGAAGTTGACGGAACTTCTCGGGCCGGCCACGGCGGCGGGAGGGATGGCCGCCACCCTGGCGACGGCCCGCAGGCTGGTGGCTCTACAGCACGAGGTGGCCGGCGCCGGTCTGGGGTTCCGGGAGGTGGCGGCCGTTTGCCGGGCGGCGTCCCTCTTCGCCGAAGAGGATCGCTGGCAGGGCCTGGCAGAGATCCAGGAGCGGGCGAGGGCCCTTCTCACGGCTACGGGAAAGATGGACCGGTACGAGGCTCGGAAGGAGGCCTTGGCGAAGGGGGGGCTCGGGTCCGGAAAAGTCTTGGTGCTGGTGGGGGTCGTGGAGGTTCCGCCCTTGGTGCGGAAGATGCTGGAGGCCGTTCAGGACAGGACCCTGGCCTTGGTCCATGCCCCCCCGGAGCTGGCCGAGGGCTTCGATGCCCTGGGCCTGCTCCGGAAGGAGGAGTGGCTGGACCGTCCCCTCCCTGGACTGGACCGGTGGCTGGAGGTGGTGGAGGGACCGGCCGAGGGGGGGGAAGCGGTGGTCCGCTTTTTGGGAGCTTTGCAGACGCCCGTCGCGCCGGAAGAGGTCACCGTCGGGGTGACCCATCGGGATTGGCTTCCTTTCCTGACCCGGAGCCTGGGAGCCCACGCTCTGGTCTGCCGATATGCCGAGGGGTCGCCGGTTTCCCTGAGCCCGCCCGGGCAGCTCCTGCGGGCCGTGCGGAGCTGTCTCTCGGAGGGGACCTTCCGGGCCCTGGCGGCCCTCCTCCGCCATCCGGATCTCCCGCCCCCGTGGCGCCCTCTCCAGGCTCCTGCGGAGGCCGACCGACACTTCCAGGCGTTCCTGCCGTGGAAGGTTCCGCCGGGTGTTCCTGTCGAAAGGGAGGAGGTCCGTTGGCAGGGGGGCCGCGAATTCGAAGGGGAGCTGGTCCCCCCCCTTTCCTCAGCTGCCTCCGGCGAAGGGGGGGAGCGGGCGTGGGGCCAGGTCCCCCCCTGGTCCGCCGAAGCGGGGAAGGTGCTGAGCCTCCTGGTGGGCAAGGCTCCCCTGAGTCGATGGATGCCGCGATGCCTGGAAGCGGTCAACGCGGTGTACGGAGAGTGGAAGATCCCCGCCGAGGATCCCTATCGGTCCAGCGTCCTTGAGGCTTGTCTTGCCATCGGGGAGGTTGCCCGGAACCTGTGGTCCCTTCCTCCGGAGCTGGACCGGGTCTGTACGGGAGGAGAGGCCCTGGCCGTTCTGTTGGAGGAGCTGGAAGACGTGC
The DNA here is from genome assembly GCA_030550695.1 of Gemmatimonadota bacterium. Classification (GTDB taxonomy): domain Bacteria; phylum Gemmatimonadota; class Gemmatimonadetes; order Longimicrobiales; family Gaopeijiaceae; genus JAUQOX01. The sequence goes on from JAUQOX010000004.1 coordinate 26,369, forward strand.
GCCTCCCCCCGCCCCCCACGGAGAACGCTGTGGAGGGGGTGGGGTGGCTCGAACTCCACCTGGACGATGCCCCGGTGGCGGTGCTCCTCGGAGCCAACGAGCCTTACCTGCCGGGGTCGGTGGGCGCGGATCCCTTCCTCCCCAACGCTTTGCGCACGCTCCTGGGCCTGGAGGACGACGGGGCTCGTCTGGCCCGTGACCGTTACCGGCTCGAGGCGCTTCTGAGGAGTGTCCGGCATTTCCGGTTGGTGAGTTTTCGCAAGGATGCCCTGGGAGAGTCCCTCCTCCCGAGCCGCCTTCTCCTCCGTGTTTCGCCCCGGGAGGCTGCGGAGACCTTGCTCCGCTTCTTCAGGGAGGCCGGCGACAGGGAGCCTCTCCCCGGGGTCTGGCGCCGGGGGCCACGGCCCCCGGCAGAAGGAGGGTTCCGGCTCCCTCCCGTGCGGGTGATCCCCGTGCCGGAACTTCCCCGTCCCTTGCCGGTCACGGCCCTCTCCCGAATTCTGGAGGATCCATTCCTTTGGGCCCTTGAGCAGGTCCTGGGCCTCGAGGAAATCTCCGACCGAGCACAGGAACTGGACGCCTTGCTTTTCGGGACCTTGGCGCACGCCGTGCTGGAGAGATTCGCGAGGACCCCGGAGGCCACTTCGTGGGATCCGGGGCGGGTCGCCAACGCCCTGGAGCGATCCCTGGAAGAGGTGTTCCGCCGCCGGTTCCCTTTTCTCCCCTTGCCGGCTGTGGAGGTCCAGCGGGAGCAACTCCGGGCCAGACTCCGGAGATTCGCCGAATGGCAGGCCCGTTGGGTGGAGGAGGGTTGGCGGATCGTGGCCGTGGAACTCCGCACGCCGCCAGAGGGGGTTCCGCTGGTGGTGGATGGGGAACCGGTGTGGCTTTCGGCCAGGATGGACCGCCTGGACTGGAACGCCACCACCGGGCATTGGATGATCCTGGACTATAAGACCGGTGAGGAACCCCTTCGTGCCGACGCGGCCCGGGACCGGCACGGTCGATGGCGGGATCTCCAGCTCCCGCTGTACCGCTATCTGCTCCGGCACATGGTTTCGCCAAACAGGCTTCCTGGGGGCCTGGCGGATCCCCAGGCCCAGGTGGCTGTCGCCTACCTGAACCTGAGCGCCCGTCCCGGACCCGTGGAACCCTCGGTCGGCTCTTGGAAGGAGGCGGAGTTGGAGGGGGCCTTGGAGACGGCCAGGCAGGTCGTCCGGGACCTCCGGGAACGACGGGAGGTCGCCTTCGAACTGGGCTCCACGTGGCGACGGTTGGAAGGGGGATGGGCAAGACTTCTGGGGGTGGGGGCGTTTTCCCCCGATACCCCCGGAGGGGGGGATTGAGGGAAGTGGAGCGGTGGAGGTCGAATTCCGGTTTTCCCGCCCTGGGGGAGATGGTCCTGGCTTCCGCCGGGACGGGGAAAACTTATGCCCTTTCGAGCCAGATGCTGGCGCTCTTGGCCCATGGCGTTGGGCCTCACACGATCCTGGCGAGCACCTTCACCCGAAAGGCGGCAGGGGAGATCCTGGAGAGGGTTCTCGGGCGGTTGGCCGAGGCGGTCCTGGATTCTGGGAAAGCCCGAGAACTGGCGCAGGCCGTGCGGGGAGACGCGGCAACCGAGGGGGAGGAGGGTGGAGGGGACCCGTTCCCCGCCCCTCAGGTCCTCCAGTCCGTGTTGGAGAACCTCCATCGCCTCCAGGTGGGCACCCTCGATTCCTTTTTCGTGCGCCTCGGCCGCTGTTGCCCGGCCGAGCTGGGTCTTCCCCTGAACTGGCGGCTCGGGGATCCGTCCACCCTGGAAAGACTGGAGGAGGAAGCGGTTCAGCGGGTTCTGGGAGGGGCCGACCGGCAGGCGGTGGCGGAGGTGGTCCGGGCCGCCTTCGGCGGACGGGAGGTCCGGGGAGTTCACCTACGCCTGACCGAGGAATTGCGGGGCCTCAGGAGCCTCCTCAGGGAGGCGAGGCTGGCCGGGTGGGATGGGCAAACAGGGCTTTCCCTGCCCTTGGAGCAGGGGAAGAGCTCCGGAAGCCCGGCGGAGGCGCTCGCGGCGGTGTTGGCGGCTTTGGAAAGGGCGGAAGTGCCCCTGACGAAGAAGGGGACGCCGAACCAGAGGTTCAAGGACGCCGTGGTCAAGGCCGCGGAGGCCCTCAGGAGGCGGGATTGGGCAGCTTTTTGCGACGGGCGCCTGGTTGAGGCGGTCCTTTCGGGAGAGCGGGCTTTCTCGGGCGTACCTGTCCCCCCGCCGCTGGTCGAGGCGGTGGAGATGGCCATCAAATGGGCAAGGGGCCAGGTCGGGGCGGAGCTGGCCCGGCGGGGGGAGGCCCTGGTGCAGGTCGGCCGCGCCTTCGACGAAGCGTTGGAGGAGCTCCAAGCCCGGGAAGGGGTCTACGGGTTCGAGGACATCACCTACCGGGTGGCGAAGCTGAGCGCCGGAGGCCTCCCGTCCGACCTTTGGTACAGGCTGGACGGAACGGTCCATCATGTGCTGCTGGACGAGTTCCAGGACACGTCGGTTTTCCAATGGCAGGCTCTCCGGCCTTTGGCGGAGGAAATCCTCGCCGCGCCCCAGGCATCCCGGTCGCTCCTTTTGGTGGCCGACCCGAAACAGTCCATCTACGGTTGGCGGGGCGGGGAACCGGCGCTGGCCGCACGGATCGCTCTGCGCTACGGACTGGGCCAGCGTTCCCTGAATCGTTCCTTCCGCACCGGAACACCGATCCTCGAGGTGGTCAACCGGGTGTTCGAGGACCTTCCCTCGAATCCCGTCTGGGAGGGAGTCCCGGATCTCCGGTCTGCAGTGGAGCTGTGGTCCACCGCCTTTGGGCGTCACGAAGGAAGGCAGGACCGTCCGGGTTATGTCCAATGGGAAATGGGGCCGGGATTGGACGGAGAGGAGGCAAACCTGGAGGGTTATTTGACCTGGGTGGCCCAAAAAATCCGGGACGTTCGCAACGCCGCTCCCGGGGCCAACTTGGGAGTTCTGGTCCGGAAGAACCGGACCGCTGCGTACCTGGCCTTTCGGCTCCGGGCCATGGGGGTAGAGGTTTCGGAGGAGGGGGGAGCGTTTCTCACCGACTCCCCTGCGGTGTCCACCGTTCTGGCCCTCCTGCACTTGGCCGACCACCCGGGAGACTCGGTGGCACGCTTTCAGGTGGCCTTATCGCCCCTGGGCCCCTTGGTGGGGCTGGACCGTTGGGACGACGAAGACCTTGCGTGCCAGGTGGCCTGGGGCATCCGGCGGGACCTCCTGCACGGGGGGTACGGCCCCACCCTCCACGGGTGGTGGCGGGGCCTCCGGGAGGGGGGGGGGCTGAACCCTCAAGAAGAGGAGAGGTTCCTGCAGCTGGTGGAGTTGGGCTACCGCTGGGACGAACAGCGAACCCTCCGTTGCCAAGAGTTCACCCGCTTTGTCGAGGCCGAGACCCGGGAGACCCCGAGCACTGCCCCCTTGCGGGTGATGACCGTGCACCGGGCCAAAGGGCTGGAGTTCGACGCCGTGGTCGTGCCGGACCTCCACGAGAAGCTTCTCCTCCGGGGAAGAGGGCCGGGGGGGGCCCTGGCCCTGCGGGACCGGAGAACTGGCGATCTTCTCGGAATCGTCCCGAGGCCGGCCAAGGCAGTGCTGGGTTTGCTTCCCCCCTGCTTTTCGGAAGCCGTCCGGCAAGAGCAGGAACGGGAGCTTTTGGATGCCCTGGGCGTGTTGTATGTGGCCCTGACGCGGGCCAAATACGCGCTCTATCTCCTCTCCCCCCGTCAGGAGGAGGACGTCGTTCGGGGAACCTCCGTTCCGACGTACCAAAGCCTCCTCCGGGGCCCGCTGGAGGTCTCCTTGTCGTCGGAGCCCGGCTCGGTGGTGTTCCGCCACGGGGACCCCCAGTGGTCCCGGGCACTCCCGGAAGAGCAGGTCGGGGAGCACGGGCGGCAGGAAGTCGGTGCCCAGCCTTCTCCCCGTCTTCAGCTGAAGCCTCCCCCGTCCAGACAGCGCCACCTTCCCCTGAGGACCCCCACGGATCCGGCCTGGGGCTCGCCGACGCCCCTGGCCCGCCTTCTGGCCATGGATTCCCGGCGGGAACGGGCCAGGGCCGTGGGAGACATCGTCCACGCCTGGCTGGCCGAGCTGGAATGGCTGGAAGATTGGATGCCCTCGGACGACGAGCTCCTCTCCTTGGCACACCGAGCGGCACCGACGCTTCCGCCGGCAGAGCTCCGGGCCCTCCTCGGCCGCTTTCGGGATTGGTTGGGTCAGCCCGAAATCCGCGCCCTCCTTGAGCGCGAGAGCCAGCCCGAGGCGGAGAATTTGCAGGTGGAGAGGGAGACCCCCTTCCTGGTGCGACTGGGGGGCACCCTGGTCCGGGGGCGAATCGATCGGCTGGTCTTGGGAAAGGGGCCCTGCGGCGTGCACTGGGCGCACCTTGTGGATTTCAAGACCGACGAGCCCTCGAACGCCGCCGAAGGCGGGTTGGAGGAAGAGCTTCGGCGCCACGCTCCCCAGCTGGCCGCCTACCGGGAGGCCGTCTCCGTTCTTTATGGGCTTTCCCCCGGCCGGGTGCGCACGCTCCTGGCTCTTCTCCCTTGGGGTCGGGTGGTGGAGATCCCGGCCGGGAGCTGAGGTGCGGCTGGTGGGTCCGGCGCTGGTGCAACCGGGGGCCGAAAGCTCTCCGGTCCGTGGTTGACGGGGAGGTCCGGAGGCGCAAGAATGCTCCATGGGTCCGTCGCCTCCTCCCTCGTGAGACCCGAGTGCCCGATCCGCTCCGCTCGGCCCTTGCCGCCGATCGCTTCGCCTCGGTGAAGTCCGTCTCACCTTGCAGCCGCCGGCGCTGTCAACGTAAGGAGCTTCTCATGCCGTTCCGGACGAAAAGCCTTCCGGCCGCCCTCCTCCTTGCCCTCCTGGCCGCGATGCCCGTGGCCGGTCAGATCACCCCTCCCGAGAAGGTTCTGGGTTTTCCCATCGGGGCGGACTACGAGTTGGCCAGCTACCGGCAACTCCTGACCTATTGGGAGATCCTGGCTCGGGAGTCCGACCGGATGGTCCTCGACACCATCGGTCTGACCCAGGAGGGGCGCCCCCAGGTGATGGCTATCCTGACCTCTCCCGAGAATCACCGCAACCTGGCCCGATACAAGGAGATCGCCAGGCGGATGGCGCTTGCCAAGGGGGTATCCGAGGAGGAGGCGCGGCGCCTGGCCCGAGAGGGCAAAGCCGTCGTGTGGATCGACGGCGGCCTCCACTCCACGGAGGTGGTGGGGGCTCAGCAGCTCTTGGAGCTGGTTTACCAGATGGTCAGCGGCCGTGACCCGGAGACCCTCAGGATCCTCCAGGATGTGATCTTGCTGGCCGTCCCCGCCAATCCGGACGGGATGGACCTGGTGGCGGATTGGTACTATCGCACAGACGCGCAGGGAGGGACCAAAGAACAGCGGAACCTCGCCGGCCTTCCGGTCCTGTACCAGAAATACGCGGGCCACGACAACAACCGGGACTTCTACATGGGGAATCTGGCGGAAACCGGCAACATGCTCCGGGTGCAGTATCGGGAGTGGTTTCCCCAGATCGTGTACAACCACCATCAGACGGGCCCTCAAGGAACGATCCTCTTCGCTCCGCCCTTCCGGGATCCCCCCAACCACTTCTTGGACCCCCTCATCCTCACCTCCCTGGAGCAGGTAGGTACGGCCATGCACCATCGCTTCGTCCAGGAAGGGAAGGGCGGAAGCACGATGCGGTCGGGTGCAAGCTATTCCACCTGGTGGAACGGGGGCCTTCGGACCACGCCCTACTTCCACAACTCCATCGGGCTCCTCACCGAAATCCGGGGCGGGCCGAATCCCCAGCCCATCGCCTTCGTGCCCGGCCGGCAGATTTCCAGCAACGATCTCCCCCTCCCGGTGGAACCCGGCGTCCTCCACATGGCCACCGCCATCGAG
>JAUQOX010000098.1 GCA_030550695.1 Gemmatimonadota bacterium
GAGGGTCCCCCCTCGGGGTTGCGGGGGGCTGGACGGGGGGGAGGGTGGCCCACCCTCCCCCACGCCGCGCCTCAAGACAGCTCGTACTCTTCGTCCAGGTGGGGCACGAACACGGGCTCCCGGGCCTCGCGCCTCAGATGCTCCGCCAAGGTTAGACAGGCCGCTTCCTCTCCATGGACGACGAACGTACCCCGCCGCACCCCCCCTAAGGAGCGGTACCAGGCCAGGAGTTCCTGCTGATCGGCGTGGGCACTGAAGCTTTCCAGGCTGACGACTTCGGCCTTGACGGGGTGCCATTCGCCGAAGATGCGCACCGGCGAGACCCCATCCTGAATGAGTCGGCCCAGGGTGTTCCGGGCCTGGTAGCCCACAAACAGGATGGTGTTCCTGGGGTCGGCCAGGTTGTGGCGGAGATGGTGCTTGATCCGGCCTGCGGTGCACATGCCGGAGGCCGAAAGGATCACCGCGGGTCCCTCCAGCTCGTTCAGGGCCATGGACTCCTCCCGGGAAGAGACCACCCTGAGTCCCGGAAACGCCAGAGGCTCGTCTCCCTCCCGCAGGAGGCGCTGAGCTTCGTCGGAGTACCCGTCGGCATGGCGCTTGAAAACCTGGATGGCTTCAGCCGCCATGGGGCTGTCCACGAAGACGGGGACGCCCCTCAGGCGGCCGCTTTCCACCAGATCGTTGAGACGGGCCATGACCTCCTGGGTCCGTCCCACCGCGAAGGCCGGGACGATCACCTTACCGCCCCGGTCGGCGGTCCGCTGAACGATAATGCGGAGGTGCTCCGTGAGGTCGCCCTCCGCCGGCCGCAGCCGGTCTCCATAGGTGGCCTCCATGAGGAGATAGTCCGGGGCCTCCACCGGTTCCGGGGACCCCATGAGGCGGGCGTCGTGGATTCCCAGGTCGCCGGAGAACAGGATGCGTCGGATCTCCCCGGACACCCAGAGTCTGACTTCGACGATGGCGGCGCCCAGGATGTGACCGGCCTTGTGGAACAGGCAGGTCCCGAGATCCCCCAGGGATACCTCCTGGTGGAACGGGACGCCCCGGATCTTCTCGGCGGCCGCCAAGGCCTCCTCCTCGGTATAGAGGGGCCGAACCCACGAGGTGTCGCGATGTTGTTTCCTGAGCCGCTTGATCTTCCACGCCGCGTCCTCCTCTTGGATGCGCCCGGCATCGGCGAGCATGATGCGACAAAGTTCCGCGGTGGGTTCCGTGGCCCAAACAGGGCCCCCGTATCCGCGACCCACCAGAAGGGGGAGCCGCCCCGAGTGGTCGATATGGGCGTGGCTCAACAAGACGGCTCCTAGCTCTGGGGGAGAAAAGGGGAAGGGGCGCCGGTTGCGGTCGTGTCGCTCGGGTCCCCCCTGGACCATTCCGCAGTCCAAAAGCACTTGGCCCCTGGAACTGGAGAGGCGATGGCACGAGCCCGTCACCTCCCGGGCTCCGCCGTGGAATGCGACCTTGAGACTGGACATGGAGGCGTCCGGTGGCAGGTTCGAGGCTTAAGGAAGAACAGGGGGCTCGCCAGGCAGATGGGGCCTCATGGGGAGGGGGACCCCCGGAGCTCCGCCAGCATCCGCTGGGCTTGGGCGGCGGCGGCCTGGATCTCGGGGGGGGGCGCCGGAAAAGCTCTGGCTTTTTCCAGGAAGGACTGCAACTCGGCCACGGCCCGCTCCCGCGCCCGTTGCAACTCGGCTCCCGTCCGGGCGCGGGAGGCCTCCGCGTAACTGCAGGCCCCGAGCTGGAACTCCACCAGGGCCAGGACTACGGGCCGCTGTCCCTCGGAAATGTGCAGGGTGAGCCATTGGGGGATGTGGTGGAGGGCCTGGCGCCCCGCATCGAATTCGCCCAAGGTGCACTGGACCTGACCGAGGTAGAAGAAGGCTGTGTACTCCCGGAAGTCGAAATCCACCGCGGATTGCAGGGCGGCCCGGGCCCCCTGCCAATCCCCCAGATTGATCTGGGCGATCCCCAGCCTCACCAGTGCCCGCTGGTACTCCCGGGCATACTCTCCTCCCCGGTCCCGGGGCGGAGGCATGCGGCGGTAGGCGGCCACGGCTCCACCCCAGTCGCCCTGTTCGAAGGCCCGGTCCCCTGAGATCAGGGGGGAGCGGTCCTCCGCACCGCCTCCGCTCCCCCCTGCCGCAGCAGGCCCTCCCCCGCCCGAGCCGGGAGCTCCCCCCCTTCCTCCACCTCCGGCAACACCGCCGCCACCCCGTGGGGGCCACCCCTCCCGGGGGACCATCCCCAGCCGATACGGGCCTCCGGTGGACCCCCGGGGCACCCCCAACACCGTGTCCAGGGTGAAGTACGAGGGAGCCTCCAGGCGGATCTCCAAGATCAGGCTGTCTTCAGCCACGTCGTAAGCCAACCGGTACGGTTCGGTGGAGGGGACCTCTTCCACCCCGGCGGCGTCCAAGGTGATGGGAGAACGGGCCAGGTGGCGGACGGTGACGGTGGGGTCCGTCAAGGCGCTCCCCGATCGAGCGTCCACGGCACGGATGAGGATCTCGCTGGGGGCTGCTTCCCCAGCCGGCGGCGGAGGCAGCTCCCCACCCGGAGCGGAACATGCGACCACCAGGAGGACCAGGAGGGAGGCGGGGGCGCGGTGGGGGTCCATAACTCGAAGGGAAAAGAAGACGAAAGTTTACCCCGCACCAAATTAGCGGGGGAGGCGAGGGATCTGGCAAGCTCCGCGCTTTGGGGGGGCCTGGCCGCTCCCCGACGTCCGACTTTCCCTCGTCCCCTCACCGTTGACCAGCGCTCCGGGCCTCCCTTACCTTGCTCCATGAGGCCCGCCGACGGGCTGAGGTCCTCCTTGCCCCCTCCTTCCCCTTCGAAGGCCTGTGGATCAGCGCCCTCCCGACTCGCAGAAGACGGTCGTTTGGGAGGAAGAGCCCCGTTCTTGTCCCCAGTGCGGCTCTCTTCTCCCCCCTGGGGGCGGATCCTGCCCCCGGTGCGGCACCCCGGCAACCGTTTCCCCCGGGGTGACCCCCTCCCCAGAAGACCGGGGCCCCCCGGACGACCCCCTCATCGGTCAACTCCTTCGGGGCAAATGGCGGGTGCTCCAACGCCTCGGGGCCGGAAGCTTCGGCACGGTCTACAAGGTCCGGGACGAAAAGGGGGGCTGGATCGAGGCCCTCAAAATCTTGGGGGTGGACCGGTTGGTAGGGGTGGACGCCGAGAACGCACGGAAGCGTTTCCTCCGGGAGGCCCAGATCATGAAGAATCTGGGCCGCGACTCGCCCCATATCGTGGGCCTGTCCACCTATGAGGAGGATCTGGAGGCGGGCCTCATCTACTTCCTCATGGAGTTCGTGGAGGGCAAGAGCCTCGCCGACCTGGTGCGTGAGGAAGGCCCATTGCCGCCGGAACGGGTCCTCCCACTGGCCTTGCAGATCTGCGATGCCCTGACGGTGGCGCACGAAGGCCCGGATCCGGTGGTCCACCGGGATCTGAAACTCGAAAACCTCATGCTGACCCGGGATCGCTCGGGACACGAGGTGGTGAAGGTCTTGGACTTCGGTATCGCCAAGATCGCCGAGCGGGAGGCCGACAGCCGCCTCACCACGGTGGGCACCCTGGGCACCCCGGGTTACGCCGCCCCGGAGCAGCTCCGGGCCGAGCCGGTGGACGCCAGGACCGATCTCTTCGCCTTCGGCGTCATCCTTTACTCCCTTCTCACCGGCAGAGACCCCTGGTTGGGTAACCCGGCCGGCGTCCCCACCACGCAAATCTACGAGCTCATGCTGGCCTCGGATCGAGGGGAGGCCCGACCCATGTCCGAGACCGGCGTTTCGGTCCCCCCGGCGCTGGAGCAGGTGGTCATGCGTCTCCTCCGCCGCGACCCGGACCTCCGCTTCCAATCGGCGCGGGAACTGAAGGGAGCCCTGGAACGGATCCTGGCCGGGGGGGGAGATGTGGAAGCCTCCTCCCTGCGGGTGCTGACCGATCCCCCCGGGGTAGAGGTGGAAGTGAGATCGGGACGCAGGACCCTGGCCCGGGGGCCTACGCCCCAGGTGGTCAACGGCCTGGCCCCGGGGGGGTACCGGGTCAGGGTGGTGGATGCCAGGTTCGAGCCGACCGAGATGTCTCTGAGCCTCGGGCCCGGCGCCCTGGAAGACGTCACCGTGGCCGTCACCCCCAAGAAATTGGGCTTGGCGGCCAGCCTCCGCCGTCATACGGGGCGCAAGATGGCGGGAGTGGTGGTCCTCCTCGCCTTGGCCGGCCTGGCCGTCGTACAGCCGTGGGGAAGGGCGCTGGAAAGCGAGGAGGCCTTGCGGTTGGCTTCCAAGGGGGCGGTCCGGTGGGTCTATCTGACCGCGGAGGGAGGGCTGGAAGGGCGTCTTTCCGTGCTGGGCTTGGTCCCCGCGCCCTTCCGGGTACCCGTTTCCCCCGACAGCCTGGGCGGTCTGCTCCGGACCCTCCGGAACCAGGGGGTCCAGGTGTTCACCTGGGGAGCCGTGGCTCCCCTTCTGGCGGAAGCTGCCAGGGCCCAACGCGACCTCCGCTACTATGGCTACCCGGGGCAGGACGTGGAGAGCTATGCCCGCCGGCTGCTGGAGTTGGATCCCCTGAGCCCCGAGGGCCGCTCCCTCCTCAGGAAGGTGGCCGAGCGCATGTCTTGGGATGCCGAGGACGCCCAGGCCCGGGGGGATCCGGTGGGCGCCCAACGCCTCCGGGAGCGGTGCCGGGCCCTGGTGCCCGAACACCCTCGATGCCAGCCCTGAACCCCCACCTTTTACGCAAGGAGGCTGGACAAATCCGCCCCTGGAAGGGCATCTTCCCCACCATCACCCCCCGCGCGGAGAGGGATCCCCTATGCCGAAGCTGACCCTTCTCGTGGGCCGGAAGGCCCTCCAGGTCTACGATCTGCCCAAGGACGTCATCCTGGTGGGGCGAGAAGACGGGGCGGACATCGTCATCGACAACCCCTCTGTTTCCCGCCGGCACGCGGAATTCCGCAAAGAGGGCGACGGCTGGGTGGTGGTGGATCTGGGCTCGTCCAATGGTACCTTCCTGAACGGGATCCGACTGGAAGGTCCGCAGCCGGTCGTGGCGGGCGACGAGGTGGGCCTCGGAAAGTTTTCCATTGTGTTCGAGAAGGAGGTGGGGGAGGTTGCCCCGCCCGCGACGAAAGCCCGGATACCCACCCTCGGAGCCCACGAGGGGACCATGCACATCAAGCCCCAAGAGGTGCAGGAACTCCTCAAGGACGGGGAGCGCAAACGGAGGGCCCAACTGGCGTGGGAATCGGGAGGGCGGAAAGGCACCTTCTATCTCGCCGACGCGCCTGCGCTCCTCATCGGGACGGACAGCCTCTGCGATCTCCAGGTTCCCAAGGCGCCCAAGCACCATGTCCTGGTGATCCACACCCCCAAAGGGTGTGAGGTAAGGAACCTGCACTGGCTGGCGAAGATGAAGGTCGGCGGGCGCGTGACAAGCCGGGCCGTCCTCAAGGACAAGGATGTGGTGGAGGTGGGAGGCCTCCGCTTCACCTTCTTGGCCGATTTGGTTTGACCCGGGCCTCGGCGGCGGGCGGGCTGCCGGAGGGTCTTGCCGAAGACCCGCCTAAGGCCGCTTCCACCAGTGCCACCACCTTCGCCCGTGGCCCGCTTCGGGCGGGGGTTCGTCCGGCGGGCCGCCCTGGACGGGTTGGGCCTCTTCCGCCGGCGGCTGATACTCCATGGGCATGGTTCCCCCCGAAAGGGCCCTCGGTAGTTCTCCCCATTCGGCCACCACGGCCGAGATGTTGTCGTCGCTTCCCCTTTCGAAGGCTTCCAGAACCAAGGCCTGGACGCCCCCCCTCGGGCCTCCTGCCCTCAGGTAGATGCCGGGCAGGTCCGGGGTGGGGAGAGCCTTGTACAGTCCGTCGGAGCAGAGGATGAGGGCCATGGGAGGTTCCACGGCAAAGGGGCCGAAGAAGTCGGCCTTGACGGAATCCGTGGTTCCCACCGATCGGGTCAGGGCATCCTTCCAACGGGAAAGGGAAGCCTCCTCGTGGCTGTGGCCCCGCTTCAGCGCCTCGGCGAGGAAGGAATGGTCCTCGGTGAGCTGCCGGATCCCCTCCTTCCGGAGGAGGTAGACCCGACTGTCTCCCACGTTGGCGAGTCGAAAGGACGTTCCCTCCACCAAAGCCACCGCCAGCGTCGTCCCCATCCCTTGTTTTCCGGGTTCTTGGGCCCGACGGAAAACCTCCCGGTTGGCTACGGCCAGGCTCTCTTCCAGACCTTTCCCCTCCAGGAGGCAAGTCCGTAGACTTTCCAGGGCCACCCGGCTGGCCACTTCACCGGCCGCGTGGCCGCCCATGCCGTCGGCCACGGCCAGGAGGATCCGCCCATCGGGCAGCGTCTCGGCGAGGATGGCGTCCTCGTTGGCCTCTCTTCGGCCCGTCACGGATTCGGCGGCCAAACGGAGGGGGAGCATAGGGTCGGCCATGGGGAAAGGAGGAAGAGGAACCGACCAGGGAAACCGACCCCTGGAGGCGAGGGCCTAAGTTGCGGAAGAGATAGGTCAAACCGAGAACCGGAGCAAGGGTCTACGGGTTCCGCAAAGGGGGATCCAAGGCGCATGGGACAGAAGGTCTTCCGGATTGCGCTGGGGTGGGTGGGGTTCGTTGCCGTAGCGGCCTGCGGAAAGGGAGGTACCCCGGCAGAGCCCGGGGGGCCGAGCCCGGGGGAGGGGACGTGCCCGGCTCCCCCCTTGGGCATCAGTGTGGGAGGGTCTCCGGCATCTCGGGATGCCCAAACGGTGCCCCTGCGCCGACTGGTCCTCATGGGTGGAGGCCCGGAGGAGGACTCGGCAGCCCGTCTTTTCGTCGAGGGGGCCAACGGGGGGGATGTGGTGATCCTCCGGGCGCAGGGATCGCTCACCAGCTATCCCGGCTATTTCCTCTCCACCCTTGCCCCGTCGCCCCGCCCGGCCTCGGTGGTGACCGTCCGGACGGATCAGCCCGCCGCCGGAGGAGACCCGGCGGTTCTGTGTCGTCTTTCCCGGGCCGAAGCGGTCTGGTTGGCCGGCGGCGATCAGTGGGACTACCTGGGCGGCTGGCCCGCTGTGCTCCACGATTCCTTGGCCGCGCTGGCTTCCAGGGGCCGAACGTTCGGCGGGACGAGTGCCGGAAGTATGGTGCTGGGAGAAGCGGCCTTCGACGCCAAGCTGGGATCGGTGACCTCCGCCCAGGCCCTGGCGGATCCCCTGCGGCCGGAAGTGAGCCTTTCCTTTCCCCGCTTCTCCCAGGCTGAACTACGGGGCGTTTTGGTGGACACGCATTTTTCCGAGCGCCAGCGGGAAGGCAGGCTCTTGGCGTTCCTGGCCCGTTTCCTGACTGCGGCGGCCCGGGACGAGGTGGTGGGGATAGGCCTGGACGAGGGCACGGCGCTGGTGGTGGAAGGGGGTCGTTGGAGGGCGTATGGGCCCGCCGGGAAGGGGGTCTGGCTCTATCGGGTCCGGGGGCCGGCGACCCTGCGGGGCGGCTCGTCCCTGGAGCTTTCGGGAATCGAGCGAGCGGCGCTGGTCCCCGGCCAGGAGGGGAGATGGCCCTTCCCCTTCGGGGAAGCCCGTCGAACCCTGCTCCGGGTGACGGGGGGGAGGGTGGAGGTGGTGGGCGAACTCCCTTCCCCGTCCCTTTCCGGCGGCCCTCCCCAGGAAGACCCGGGTGAAGGGGGGGCCGGGGGGACCCCGGGCCCGGGGGGGTCGGTGGTGGTGAGAGGGGGCGGAAGGCAGTAAACTTCCCTGGCCTTCAAGGGGTCTGCCTGCCCTCGCAAGGGGGAAGGGGTTGGCAGCCCAGGTGACGAGGAGACCCGAACCGCTGGAAGGGTGGCCCCATGTACGATTTCATAAGCAGACTTGGCATCGAAGAGGTCAATCTGGGAGGGTTCTGCGGGGATTGGATGGGCTCGGGCCCCTCCCTCCCCGTCTACACCCCCATAGACGGAAGCCGGATCGGGGAGGTGAGGCAGGTTTCCCCGGAAGAGTTCGACACGATCCTCGGAAGGGCCCATGAGGCTTTCCTCCACTGGAGGACGGTACCTGCCCCCAAGCGGGGAGAGATCGTCCGCCAGTTGGGTTATGCCCTACGGCAACGGAAGGAAGACCTGGGAGCTCTGGTGACCCTGGAGATGGGGAAGATCCTGGCGGAGGGGGAAGGGGAAGTCCAGGAAATGATCGACATCTGTGACTTCGCCGTCGGCCTTTCCCGACAGCTGTACGGTCTGACCATGGCCTCCGAGCGGCCGGACCATCACATGCGGGAGCAGTGGCATCCCTTGGGGGTGGTGGCTGTGATCAGTGCCTTCAATTTCCCGGTGGCGGTATGGAGCTGGAACGCCGCGCTGGCCTGCGTCTGCGGCGATTCGGTCCTGTGGAAACCGGCCTCCAAGACCCCCCTCACGGCCATTGCCGTCACCAAGATCGCCGCCGAGGTGTGCCGGGCCAATGGGGTGGATCCGGCCATTTTCAGTCTCGTGATCGGGCCCGGTTCCACCGTGGGGGAACGCATCCTTCGGGACAAGAGGATCCCCCTGGTGTCGGCCACCGCAGGGTGCGACGTGGGGCGCAGGGTCGCCTCGGTGGTGGGGGAACGATTGGGGCGGACCATTCTGGAGCTGGGCGGGAACAACGCGGTGATCATCACGCCCAGCGCCAATCTGGACCTGGCCATCCGGGCCGTGCTTTTCGGGGCCGTGGGCACCGCCGGCCAGCGCTGTACCACCACTCGGCGCATCATCGTCCATGCCTCCGTCAAGGAGGAGTTCGTCCGACGGCTGGTGGCGGCGTATCGGTCCATCCGCATCGGCAATCCCTTGGATCGCAAGACCATCATGGGGCCGGTGGTGGCCGAGCAGACGATCCGGGACGTGGAGCGGGCCATGGCCCGGGTGAGAGAGCTGGGGGGGAGGATCCTCTACGGAGGAGAGCGTCTCTCGGGGCCCGAGTACCCCGGCGGTCTTTACCTGACCCCCTGCATCGCCGAGGCGGAGAATCACTGGGACATCGTCCAGGAGGAAACCTTCGGGCCCATTCTCTACATCATCACCTACGGGAACCCTGCTTCCACGCCGGCCCAGGCGGTGGAGGAGATCGAGGAGGCCATTGCTCTGCAGAACGGCGTCCCCCAGGGGCTGTCTTCGGCCATCTTCACCGAAAACCTGAGGGAAGCGGAGACCTTCCTCTCCCATCGGGGGAGCGACTGCGGGATCGCAAATGTGAACTTGGGGACCAGCGGGGCTGAAATCGGCGGCGCCTTCGGAGGGGAAAAGGACACGGGCGGCGGGCGCGAGGCGGGCTCCGATTCGTGGCGCTACTACATGCGCCGACAGACCAATACCGTGAACTGGAGCACGGCCCTCCCCCTGGCCCAGGGGATCAAGTTCGGCGAGGAGTAGCGTCCCCGGAAGGGTAGCCCGATCCCCTGGTTCCCCCCTGGGTTTCGGGCCGTCGGGCTCTAAGGGAGCCCAGGTCGGGTAAGGCGTTCAGACGGCGGGGCACGCCCCGGCGGCGACTGCCCTTTGCCAGCAGGGAGCCACCTGCGACAGGGGGGTCGAGATGAGGCCCCGCGCCCAGAATCCTTCGGGGGCGGGGATGGCTTCACCCCCTTGGCGGGCGAGATCGGTCTTCTCCGCCACGAACAGGAGTTCCGCCCGGGGTGACGGGGGGGAGAGGGGCGGCTGGAG
>JAUQOX010000099.1 GCA_030550695.1 Gemmatimonadota bacterium
GATCGGCCCCGGAGGGGCCCCTCTCTTCCTGGGCCGGCCCCACCGGATAGGGGTTCCGAGGGCCTGGAGAAGACCGGAAGTGGCCAGGGTCCGCACCACGCCCGGGCCCGCTTGGCCGGGGAACCGGGGCGTTGGGGGCCCATCAAGGACCGGGGGCCGTGCAAAATGGGGGGGTCAGCCCCGGCGACCGCCGGGAGGGGACCCCGCCTCTGGCATGGGAAAGGAACCTACCATGGGACGACGATCGGCACCCAGCCTGTGGCGGGAAGAATGGAAGCCCCTGGTGGCCATGGCGGCCCTCTTCGGGGTTCTCTACTGGCTTCCCACCGAGAGCCCCCGCCTGCAGGCGGGCCTGGTGGAATCACTAGCCTTGGCCCGATGGTATGCCCGGGAACACGTGCTCCTATGCCTTGTTCCGGCCTTTTTCATTGCCGGGGCCATCACCGTGTTTCTGAATCAGCAGGCCGTACTCCGTTACCTGGGCCCCACCGCCCCCAAGGTCGTGGCCTACGGGGTGGCCTCGGTGGCGGGAACGATCCTGGCGGTGTGCTCCTGCACAGTACTTCCCCTCTTCGCCGGAATCTACGCCATGGGGGCCGGCCTGGGCCCCGCCTCGGCGTTCCTGTATTCCGGGCCTGCCATCAACGTCCTGGCCATCATCCTCACGGCCAGGATCCTGGGCCTCCAGCTCGGGGTGGCCCGGGCCCTCGGGGCCGTGCTCTTTGCCGTGGTCATCGGCCTGTTGATGCACCTCCTCTTCCGGAGGGAGGACCAAGCCCGCGCTGCCCTGCAAGGACCGACGGACCCAGGGCTTGACGAATCCCGGCCCCTCCGGCAGACCGCAGTCTACTTTGCCCTTCTGGTGGGCATTCTGGTCTTCGCCAACTGGAGCAGGCCTCCGACGCAGGAGGGTTTTTGGTTCGTCGTCTACCAGGCCCGGTGGTGGCTCACGGCCACCGTGGGGCTGGGGCTGGGGCTGGTCCTGGTGGCCTGGTTCGGCCTGGGGTGGGCGCGGTTTGCCGCGGTGGTCGTCCCCACCGCAGGTTCCGCCCTTGCTTTCCCCGGACATCCGGCGGTCCCCTTCGTGGTCGCCTTCGTGGCAATTTCCTGGGTCCTCGCCTCCGACGAAGGGGAACTCGGGCAATGGCTCAGAGCCTCGTGGGGCTACGCCAAACAGATCGTTCCCCTGCTCTTTGCGGGCATCCTGGTAGCGGGCCTTCTCCTTGGGCGTCCCGGGCAAGAAGGGCTGATCCCCTCCCACTGGATCTCCCAAGCCGTGGGGGGAAATTCCCTGGGCGCCAACCTGTTCGCCGCTGCGGCGGGCGCCTTCATGTATTTCGCCACCCTGACGGAAGTCCCCATCCTTCAAGGGCTCATGGGAAACGGGATGGGGAACGGTCCGGCCCTGGCGCTCCTGTTGGCGGGACCTGCGGTTTCCCTGCCGAGCCTGCTGGTGATCCGATCGGTGTTGGGAACGAAAAAAACCTTGGCCTTCCTCGCCCTGGTCATGGTCATGTCCACGGCAGTTGGCCTTCTTTACGGTGCCCTGGCCTCTTCCTGACAGGCCGGGCGCCTTGGCACTTTTCGAGAAGAGGGAGTCCGATGCTGAAGATCGAGGTGTTGGGGCCGGGCTGCCCCCGCTGTGTGACCTTGGAGAAGAACGTGCGCACGGCTCTGGACGAGCTGGGCCTCCGTGCGGAGGTCACCAAGGTGAGCGACGTCGGCGAGATCGCGCGCCGCGGGGTGTTCCTGACACCGGGCCTGGTGGTCAACGGGAAAGTGGCGTCCTCGGGCCACCTCCTCTCGGTCCAGCAGGTGAAGAAGCTCCTGGAGAAGGAAGGTCTGGCGGGGAGCAGCGAAACCCCTTGAGCCCCCCCTGGCTCCCTAGGCCCCCGGGGGGATGGGAAGGGAGAAGCCGGCATCGCGTCGCCTTTCCGGGGCGGATCGGGGTGTTGCCTTGCGGTGGAGCGACGGGTCCTGGCAGCGACCCCTCCGGGCCCCCTCGACCCCAACAGCCCCCTGTGCCGGGGAGGAGGCGAGGGTCCGCAGCCCCCTAAGCTTGCCGGATCCGTAGGCTCCTGAGACGGTTCAATGCTGCCGCCAGTTCGAAGCGCCGAAAGGCCGCCAGATCGCCCCGGGGAACAACGTCCAGCACATCCAGCCCACCCTGGGCCACGGCCTCCTCCACCCGATCCAAAAGAACGGGCAAAGGCGTGCGGCCATCCAGGAGTTCCCGAACCACGAGCACGAGGGCTTGGCCGATGGCCCGGGCCTGGGATGGAGACACGATCTGCTCCACCGAGGAAAGGTCCAGCTCCTCGTCGCCCAGGACCAAGGTGCGCCGGCCCCTGATCTGCACCCGGACCCACCGGCGGCGCCCTTCCCCGGGGCGCGGCCCTTGGGGGAGGGGGATCCGGGGAGAGGGACGCCGTAGGGGCTCGGCGGCCTCCACCCATCGGCCGGTGGGGAAGCTCCGGGCCACCTCCCGGGCTTTGACGGTGAGGTCCCGGGGGCGATAGGCTTCCATGGCGATGACGGTGTCCGCCACATCCAGATAATCGCCGCTCCCCCCCAACACCACCACCGAACTCACCCCCAGATCTTCGTACAGGGCCCGGATCCGATCCACCAAGGGGGTGATGGGCTCGCACTCTTTCGGCACCAGCGCCTGCATCCGGCGGTCCCGGATCATGAGATTCGTTGCGGCGGTATCCTCGTCCACCAAGAGGAGCCGGGCGCCGGCCTCCAAGGCCTCCACCAGGTTGGCGGCCTGGCTGGTGGATCCCGAGGCATTGGGGGTGCAGAAGAAACGGGTGGATTCCCCTCCCGGCAGCCCGCGGATGAACGGCGAAAGATCCACCCCCTGGACCGACCTCCCGTCTTCGGCGCGGATTTTCACCGCCCCCGCATCCGCCACCACCTGCTCCCGCCCGTCTCCCGGCCGGTGGTTGTAGACACCCCGCTCCAGGGCCCGCAGGAGCGTGCTCTTGCCGTGATAGCCCCCCCCCACCACCAGGGTCACCCCCCGAGGGATCCCCATCCCCGTGATCCGGCCGGCATGGGGCAGCTCCACTTCCACCCTCAGCGTCCGGGGTGAGACGAAGGGCACCACCTTCGGCCCCTCGAGGGGCTCCTGACTCACGCCGCTCTTTCGGGGGAGGACGGCTCCATCGGCCACGAAGGCCACCAGGCCCAACCCCTCCAAGGCCCCCCGCAGCGCCTCGGCGTCTTCGTTGGTGTGGGCGTGCCGGCGGAGCTCGTCGAGGTCATAGGCCCGCCCCCGGAGGGTCCGGTCCACCAGGGCGGGAAGCTCATCCAGAAAAATACGCACCGCATCCCGCCCTAAAACCCTGCGACCCTCCGCCGGAAGCCCCACGGTGAAGCGGGCCTCCACCGCGCCGTCTTCCCCCACCAGCACGGCGGTCTGGGCCAGCACCTCCTGACCGGGAGCTTCCATCTGAATCTCCCCACCCCTCCCCGTGCCTCGGCGCCGCGATACCTCCGCGGCCCCGGCGGCGAAGGTTCGAGCCAAGAGGCAGGCAACGCCGACCCTCCGGGAGGCGGGATGCAGGACCTCGCGGGGAAGCCCCACCGCCCGGCCTTCCAGCCGGACCCGCACCCGGGAGGGGGGAGCAAAGGGATCGCCTTGAACATGGTCTACCGAGAGCACCCAGTCCCGGATCCTCCACGACCCCTGGATTTCCCGGTAGGCAGGGTATCCGCGCCCGTCCAAACGCGAGAGAACCGTACGAAGCTCGGCTTCGTCTCTCATGGCCAGCCGCCTTACCCCCTACCCCCCGTCTCCAGGTGAACGGCAAAGGCGTCGGGCAGGTCGGAGGCCCGGATGGCCGCTGCTGCCCGGGCCACATCGTAGATCACCCGCACGAACTCTGCCCTTACCCCGCCGGCCCCCATCTCCAGCACCACGTAGCCTGCCCGCGGATCTCCGTCCTTGGGGCGTCCCACCGAGCCGGTGTTCACGAAATGGATCCCCTCCACCGACCGATGCCACGGCAAATGGGTGTGGCCGAAGGCCAGCACGTCACCGGCCTTGGCTCCCACCTCCCCCGCCATCTTCAGACAGAAGGTGTCGGATCGATCTTCCGTCCAGTAGAAGGTGTTGAGGACCGGACTCCCGTGGAACAGGAACAGGGTGGGCCCCGACTGATGTCCACCCAGGGGACGAAGATCCAGGCGAAAGGGGAGTGCGGCGAGCCTGCGCTTGGTGCCGGAGGAGGTGTGGGCCAGGGTCCAGGCATAGGAAATATGGCTGAGTTCCTCTTGGCGGGGATCTTCATAGCGGCACCCGCAGTGCTTGTAGCCTGTGGCGGCGGTGGAGTCGTAGTTTCCTGCCACCCCAGGGATCCCCCGCTCGGCCAACAGGGCCACCACCTCGTCGGGCCAAGGAGCATACCCCACCAGGTCCCCCAGGTGATAGACGGCATCGAGGTCGCCCCGGTCGTCCATGTGGGCCAAGACAGCCTCCAGAGCCGGCAAGTTCGCGTGGATATCGCTCATCAGGGCAATGTTCATCCCCATCCTCCGCGAGGGCCTCCATCACCTTGCTGCGCGCCGTCGGGCTTCACTGCCCTCACGAACGCCGCCATGAGGCGTCCCGCCAGGCCTGCTGCCAACCCGTCCACCTCCAGACCGGCCGCCTCCAGAAATCCGCGGGCCTCCTCCAGCGTGTAGATACGGGTAGGTTCCAGACTCGCCTCCCGGAACCCCGCCTCCTCCAGCAAAGCCAGGAACTCTTCCTCCCGCAGAGCTCCAGCCACACAGCCCGCCCACAGCTCCAGGTTTCGTCGCAGTTCGGCCGGAAGCTCCCCCCGGACCACGATGTCCGAGACGGCAAGGCGACCCCCGGGACGCAGCACCCGGAAGGCCTCCTGGAACACCCGGCGCTTGTCGGCAGCCAGATTGATCACGCAGTTGCTGAGGATCACGTCCACCGACTCGTCGGGGAGGGGCAGAGCCTCGATGTCGCCTTGCAGGAACTCGACGTTGGCCACGCCGGCCTCCCGGGCGTTCCTGCGGGCCAGCTCCAACATCTCGTCGGTCAGGTCCACCCCGTAGGCCCTCCCCATGGGGCCTACCCGGCGGGCCGCCAGGATCACGTCGATCCCTCCCCCACTTCCGAGATCCAGGACGACCTCCCCTTGCCGAAGCTCGGCCAGGGCCGTGGGGTTCCCGCAGCCCAGGGAGGCCAAGAGGGCCTCCTCGGGAAGGGTGGCGGCAACTTCGGCGTCGTAGAGGTCCCGGCTCACCGGGTCCTTGCCCCCGGGCCCACAACAGGGCGAGGGTCCGCAGCAGGAAGCGCTCCCACTTCCCAGGACCCGCAAGGCCTGCCGGCCGTATTTTTCTTTCACCACCGTCTTGATGGGGACCTCACCCTCTTCTTGCCGTCTCATGCCGTCGCCTCGCCGTAGACCCGTCTCTTGAAGAACAACGCCACGTTCACCAAAGCCAGAAGCACGGGCACCTCCACCAGGGGTCCGATGACGGTGGCGAAGGCTTGGGGGGAATGTACGCCGAAGACGGCCACGGCCACGGCGATGGCCAGCTCGAAGTCGTTGCTGGCCGCGGTGAGGGAGACGGTGGTGTTCTGCGGATAAGCGGCGCCGAACCAGCGGGCCTTGGCCAGGAAGAAGGTCACCAGGAACATGACCACGAAGTAGCCCGTCAGGGGAAAGGCTACCCGTAGCACATCCACAGGAAGCTGGATGATCATCTCCCCTTTGGACGAGAACATCACCACCACCGTGAAGAGCAGAGCCAGCAGGGTCATGGGGCTGATCCGGGGGATGAACACCCGTGTGTACCATTCCTCCCCCTTGCGGGGAAGGAGAAGAACCCGGGACAGGAGACCCGCTGCCATGGGGGTCCCCAAGAAGACCAACACGATGGAAGCGATGTCCCACACCCCGATATCCACGTGCACACTCCGCATGCCGAACAGGGGCGGCAGGACGGCCAGGAAGAACCAGGCGTACACACCGTAGAACAACACCTGGAAGAGGGCATTGAAGGCCACCAGCCCGGCCACCAGATCGGGATCCCCTTTGGCCAGATCGTTCCATACCAGCACCATGGCGATGCAGCGGGCCAGCCCCACCAGAATGAGCCCCACCGCGTACTCGGGCTTGTCGTACAGGAGGGTTACGGCCAGGGCGAACATGACCACCGGCCCCACGACCCAGTTCTGGAACAGCGAGAGGGCCAGGACCCGGCGGCGGCGGAAAACGCTCCCCAGCTTCTCGTACTTCACCTTGGCCAGGGGCGGGTACATCATCAGGATCAGCCCCACGGCAATCAGGAGGGGCGCCGGCCCGATCTTTACCCGCTCGATGACCTCGGGGGCCTGGGGGAAGACCCATCCGAGGGCCACCCCCCCCACCATGGCCAGAAGAATCCAAAGGGTGAGATAGCGGTCCAGCACACTCAGGCGCCTACCCAAAGCCATCACTCTTCCTCCTGTTCGCAACGGGGCCGACGGCACCGGGCGATGGCCCTGGCGCTACCTCCTCCCAGCTCCCCCTCTTCCTTATTCCTCGCAACATGGAAACCCGTCATCCGAAGGATCCGCCAAACCGGCCAGGAGAGCCTGAAGGCGTCTCAGCCCCGCGGCGTCGATGCAGTAACACGCCCGCGGACCCTCCACCTCCCCCCTCACCAGCCCCGACTCCTTGAGGATCGCCAGGTGCTGGGAGACGGTGGACTTGGCCAAGGGGAGCCTGTCCGCCAGGTCGCCGTACAGACAACGCTGCTGGGAGGCCAGGAGGCGGACGATCCCCACCCGGACGGGATGGCTCAGGGCCCGGGCCAGCCGGGCCAGGTCGCGGTCGGCCTCCGGGTCCGAGGGCCAGGCGTCGGGGGGAGGGCAGGGGGAGCAGCGCTGGGGCTCTCGACGAAGGCTTCCCCCCACGGAGTTCCTCCTTTCCTTGAACACCTCCCTTCCCGGCGAAGGGGGCGGTTCCCATGCCACGGGATGTTCGTTATTCGACGAACACCGAATAAGCTAGCAAGGCCGGGAGGGAACAAGAAAGGGGTGGGCCAAAGGCCCACCCCTTGGTAGGCTCCCGGTGCCCGTGGCACCTACGGTCCGCCGGGGCCCCGCCTCTTCGGGCTCCCGGGCCTCCGGTCCGCTCCTGCAGCAGCCCGGCCTTCGCCCCCGGGCGGGCCGTGGGAAGCTCCTCCCCGGTCTCCCTGTCCACCCCCCCTCCGGCCTCAGAACACCCTCGCCTCGAAGCGCACCAGTCGCCCCGGCTGAGGCAGACCAAACTGGTCGTAGCGAAGGGTGTTGGACAGGTTGTCCACGTACAGGGCCGTCTCCAACCGACGGACCATGCCGGAGGCCATGGGCAGCCGCCAATCCTTCCGCACGCCCAGGTTCCAGACCACGGCCCCCTCCAAGAGGACGTCGGCCCCGGTGTCCGGATGCTGGGCGAACTGGTCGCCCAGGTAGTCCGCCTCCGCGAACAGCGAGGCTCCCCCCCCCAGCTCCCATCCGGCCCGCAGGCGGGCCACCCGCTCGGGCATGTTCTCGGGTTCTTTGGAAACCGACGCGGTGTCCTTCAGCTCCACCTTCTGCAGCGTCATGTCTCCATCCAGGGACAAACGGCGGAAACTCTGGGAGAAGAACACCTCCACACCGGTGCTACGGATCTCGTCGGCGTTGATCCGCTTCCGCTTCCTGTTGGGAAGGGTGATGCGGCGGATGGCGCCGTCCAGCTGATGATGATAGAGCACAGTCTGCAGTTCGCCGTTCCCCACCCGCAGGGTCATGCCCGACTCCATGGCCAGCAGGTGCTCGGGACGGAGATCGGGGTTGGGCTCGAAACGGGCCAGGGCTTCGGAGTACATCTCCCGGAGGGAGGGGAAACGGCCTCTCCGGCTCACCCCGGCATGCCACGCCATATTCCCTCCTCGGCCGACGGCGGTGAGCCCTGCCCTGGCGCCCCAGTCGTCCAGGGTTCCCAGGGCCGGGAGTCCCCCGGTCTTGGGGGTCTCTCCCCGATCCCAGGCTCCACCGAAGCTCAGCCGCAAGGACTCCAGCCACCCCCCTTTGCCCCCCGTCAACCGCCACGACGTCTCCCCGGCCAGGCTCAGAAGTTTCTGCTGGTACTCGGCGGGGGTGTTGTTCACCGTCGCCTCGTGGAAGATGTCCGACCAGGTGAACGAGCCGCGGAGCTCCCCCCTTGGCCCCAGGGTATGGTCGCCCAACAGGCGCACCGTCCAGGTCCGGGCGTCACCCTCCTCAGTGCCGGTCACCTGGCGATATTGCCGGTCGGCATAGGAGAGGATTTCCGTCCTTCCCCGGTCGATCCCTACGCTGGCTTCCAGGTCGCCTCGACCCAGAGGGGTGCGCCGATCCCCGGTGCCCCCGGATACGGCCACGATCCCGCGCTCGATGTTGGGGTAGCGCCAAAGGCGGGGGTTGTTCGCTTCCAACTCCGCGGCGATCCCCCGCTCCGCCTGAAAACCCCAGGCCGAAAAGCTACCCCACGCACCCCCCTCCGTCCGATGGCGCAAGGCCACGAACCCACTCCGGTTGCGGGCATCCGTGTTCAGCCGCAGATCGTTGTCCGTGGCTACCGGCTCCCGGACCCCCTTGGCCAGGGGAAAGCCCGGGGAATCTCGAAGCGCAGCGCCGAACCGGACTACCCCTCCTCCCCCCAACCCATGGTAAGGAAGCTCGCCCGTGGCCGAGGTTCCGTAACCCCCCTTGTGATCCAACCCCAGGGCGGCGGAAAGATGGGAGTGTTCCGGGACTTCGAGGCCCCGGGCCACCCCCATCTCCACCACCCCCCCCAGGGTGTTGGGACCGTAAAGGATGGAAGAAAGCCCCCGGACCAGCCGGAGCTGGGTCACGGCGCCCGAAGGCAGGACCGAGACGTCCGTCCGGGCGTCCCAGTTCAGGGTGAGGGGCACCCCGTCCACCAGGACGGCCACCTGCCGCGATTCCGACCCCCGCAACGTCACCTCGGCCTCACCCCGGGAGTTCTTCCGCACGTGAAGGGACGGGGTTTTGCGGAAGAGTTCCTCCACCGTGGCGGCGGCAGGAAGGGGAAGGGAATCCAAGGACACCTCGATGGCGCTGGCCCCCCCGGGCGTGGCCAGGGTGCGGCGGGCCTTCACCTGGATCCCTTCAATGCGGAACACGAGGGTGTCCGAAGAGCTGGGCACGCCTTGGGCCTCCATCGGCCGCAGGGGCACGGCCAGGAGCAAACCCGTCACGAGCCATGGAAGTCCTTTTCTGACAAGGAGACCCGCCATGCCTGCCTCCTGGAGGGCGGAAACCATCATGAATATTTCATGAAAGGCAAGGATACGTCGGGGGGGAGAGCGTTGGCAAGGGGCAACCGGAGACTTCCCCCGCGATGCCCACCGGCGGGGGGGGACGGCGACTGGCTACCACGCGCACTGGAGCGAGGACCCGCGATGCTTACCGGCGGCGGGGGGACGACTCGGCCCGAGGGGTCCCCGCCGAAGGACCTCACCAGGGCCGTTCCCTCACGGTACGGCCCGGCGGACGAGGGTCCCCTTCGGCCCCGTCATCCTCGATCCCCTTCCTCAGGAAGCCACAACCGGAACACCGTCCGGCCCGGCCTGGATTCCGCCAGGTGGAGAACCCCC
>JAUQOX010000100.1 GCA_030550695.1 Gemmatimonadota bacterium
GCGTATCTTGGCTGGGGCCCGCTCGCCGGAGGGGGGGTTCCTGGATACGGAGTCCTTTCTCCTGGGTTGGGAGGGGGGACGGGGGGAAGGTGGCGGAGGGGCTTTCGGGGGTGCGGGGTGGGAAGGGGGTGGTCGGGAGAGGGAAGGGGATGGGCGGGGGGGCGAAAGGGCACCTGGGGACGATCCGGGCCTGTGGGGGAAAAACACGACCCTGGTGGTGGTGGGAACGGACCTGCCCCTTTCCCGGGCCGACCTCGGGCGCCTGGCCCGGATGGCCGCCACCGCCCTACCCCGGGTGATCCGGCCGGTGGGTACGCCGTTCGACGGCGACCTGGTGTTCACCTTGTCCACGGGACCGGAAGGGGTGGACCTTCCGGCCGCGGACCTGCTGGTTCTGGGGGTGGCGGCTCAAGGGGTGGTGGAGGAAGCCGTGCGGCGGGCGGTGGTGGCGGGAAAGCGCTGAACCGAGGGCTCTTCGCATGACTCGCCTCGTTCTCTTCGACATCGACGGGACCCTTCTGTCGGGAGGGCCTGCCAAGGGGGCCTTCGAGACGGCGCTCCGTCAAGTTTTCGGCACGGCGGGCCCCATCGAAGGACATCCCTTTGCCGGCAAGACCGATCCCCAGATCGCTCGGGAGCTGCTCCGCTTGGCCGGCTTCGGTGACGGAGAGATCGAGGCGGGCCTCCCCGCCGTCTGGGAGGTCTACCTGAGCGAGTTGGAGACCCGGTTGTCCACCTGGCCCATGACGGTCCTGCCGGGAGTTCCCGAGGTCCTGGATCGCCTGGCCCAGGAGGGAATGGCGCTGGGACTCCTCACGGGAAACATCTTTTCCGGGGCCCGTCTCAAGCTGACCTCCGCAAAGTTATGGCATTACTTCCCGGTAGGGGCCTTCGGTTCGGATCACGAGGCGAGGGAAAAGCTGACGCCGGTGGCCCTGGAGCGGGCCAGGCGATACTGGGGGGTGGCCTTCTCCCCGAGGGATGCGGTGGTGGTGGGTGACACCCCTCGAGATGTGGCCTGCGGTCGGTGGGGGGGCACCCGGACTGTAGGGGTAGCCACGGGCCACCACACCCCCCGGGAGCTGGTGGAGGCAGGGGCGGACGAAGTGTTGGAGGATATGGCCGATGTGGGGGCCGCCTTGGCGGCCATCCTGGGAGACTAGGGCCAGGGGGTGGGGGATCCGGGGGGGAGGGGCTGGGGAGGAGGAAGCGTTGGAGGGTGGGAACCCCTGGCGCCTGCGGTGGGGTAACGGAACGGACGGTTTCGGATGCGAGACGAGGGACGGAGCATGAGCGAGAATCAGGGTGGAGGAGGGCTCAAGGGTTTCTACCTGGTGTTCGGGGCTTTGGCCTTGGTGGGGCTCGGGGTGGTGGGGTATGCCATCGGCACCAGGTTCTCGGGAAGGGCGGTGACCACGCCGGTCGCCCTGGAAGGGAGCGGGGACGTGCAGCGCCTCATGGAGATGGCGGTGCCCCTCTATCGAGGAAACCCCGATGCCCCGGTCTCCATCGTGGTTTTCGGCGATTATCTCTGCAGCCACTGCGCCACCTTCAGCCTTCGGATCCGGCCTTTGGTGGAAGCGGCCTTCGTGGACACCGGCCAGGCACGGCTCATCTTCTATGATTTTCCCCTGAACCCCGCTACGGGGAGCTTTTTAGCGGCCCGGGCTGCTCGGTGCGCCGGGGATCAGAACCATTTTTGGGAGTATCATGACCTCCTCTACCGGAACCAGCTCACCTGGGGAGCGGAGCGGGACAAGATCTCCATCCTGGAGAAGTATGCCGAGGACCTCGGGCTTCGGGGCGAGGAGTTCCGGGCCTGTCTGAACAGTGACCGCCATGCCCAGGAAGTCTCGGCAAACCGGGAACTGGCCCATGTGCTGGGGATCGGCGGTACGCCGTCGGTTCTGGTGGGACGGGCCGGGGGGATGAGCAGGAGATTGTCGAACTACTCTTTCGAGTCCATCAAGGAGGCTGTGGAGGCGGTGTTGGGGGCGGGAAGTGGGGAGCAGGGTTGAGGTGGGACGGCGCCCGAGGGAGAGGCCCGAAGGAGCCGGCAATGACCCGGAGTGGAGGCGGTCCATGGATCCAGGCCTGTCGCGGGTGACGGAGGGAAGGGAAAGGGGAGCCGAAGCTCCCTCGACGGGGGGGCCGGGAATGCTTCCGGCACGGAACCGGATGGCGGTGGCCCTGTTGAGCCTCGTGGGCTTCTTTGTGGCCTTCTACATGTTGGCCTACGCTTTGGGCTGGACGGGGCCGGTGGTCTGTGGGCTCGGGGAGTGCGAGAAGGTCCAGGCGAGTCCCTACTCCAAGATCGGCCCCATTCCCGTGGCGGGTTTCGGGGTGGTGGGGTACGGGGCGCTGGTGGTCTTGGCCCTCCTGGGACTCCGGAGCGGGTGGGAGCGGAGGAGGCTGATCTCCTTGGGGTTGTGGGGGGGGAGCGCGGTGGGGGTGGGGTTCAGCGCCTACCTCACCTACTTGGAGGCCTTCGTGATCCGGGCTTGGTGCCAGTGGTGCGTGGTGTCGGCCATCCTCATGCTCCTGGTGTTTCTGGCTTCCCTACCTGAATTGAGGCGGATGAGGGCGAACTCCCATGGCAACTGAACAAGTGAAAGTCCACCTCCTGTTGGCCGACCATGGCACGTTCCACGAGACGTGCTTGACCCTTCCCAGCCATCTCCTCGAGCCCTACCCCCGCCTCATCGACGCCTTCCTGGAAGACCCGGATCTGCAAAAG
Source organism: Gemmatimonadota bacterium (assembly GCA_030550695.1). GTDB lineage: Bacteria > Gemmatimonadota > Gemmatimonadetes > Longimicrobiales > Gaopeijiaceae > JAUQOX01. The sequence goes on from JAUQOX010000100.1 coordinate 2,738, forward strand.
CGTCTCTACGTAGACCTGGCCCGCCTCTCCGCCGCCTGGCTCGAGGCGGCAGGCTCGCCCGGTTCTTGACCGGTTCGGCCACGGGGCCCGCCTAGGCGCCGGTCAGGTGGGAGCCGACTTGCCCGGCCCGGGCCCGGGCCCGCTCCAGAGGCCATTCTTTCACGACGGCCGGAGGCCACGCGCCTCGGGCATGGGCCCTTCGGAGGCGCTCCACCTCCCGGAGGGCTCGCCGGGCCTCGCGGAAGGAGATCCAACGTCGGGCTCGGGCCTCCCGGAACTGGGAGAGGTCCAGGAGGTGTAGCGTCCCCTCCCGGTCCAGCCAGAGGTCGAGGAAAAGATCGGTGGTCTGCCATTGCAAACGGCTCAGGAACCGGGTGGGGGTCAGGATGTTGGCGTAGAGCCCGGTGGGGGAACCGTCGGCCCGATGGAAGAGGCCGATGTCGTGCCAGGCCCCGGGAAAGGTGAACCAGACCACATCCGAACCTGTCTCCAAGGCCACTTCTCCCCGGATGAAGATGGGAGGGTCGAAGCGAACCCCTTGAGCCAAGGTGACCTTCACCTCGGGGCGGTCCTCCACGAGGATCTGGGTGAAGACCTCCTCCCGGTCGGGGGGACGGCGGTATTCGATCCGCACGAGGGGAGCGCTCATGACGCTGGGGCTACCCATACCTCCATGTGGCCCCCGCACACCGAGCCTCCTCCTTCGCCCTCCCGAGCCGTCAAGGATAGGGAAACGAGGCGGGGCTGGCCCGTCCGAAGACTTTCCCGGGCCGCTCGGAGCACTTCGGCCTCACCCCAGCCCCCACCCACCGTCCCCGCCACCACCCGCCCTTCCCCATCCACGAGCATCTTGGCGCCTAGCCCCCGGGGGGTGGACCCCAGAGCCTCTACCACCAAGGCCATGCACAAGCGATGGGCCGGTTCGGCTCCCCGTAGGGCCTCATAGACAGCCCGGTCCTCCTGGCTCAGGCCTCGGCGCCAGCCGGTGGCCCCCGAACCGGAAGGGAGGCTTCCGGGGGGCGAGGTCAGGGGAGTCGGGGAGAGCTTCGACGGTTCCTCTTCGGCACCTGCCGCCAGCAGTCCCGCCAACACGTTCTCCTTCTCCCGAAGGGGTGTCCCCGTCCCGCCCCGGGTGGTGAGGAGGATCTCCGCTGCCACCGCCAGGGCGATCTCCGCGGGCGTTTCGGCGTTGAGATCCAGGCCCACGGGGGCGTGGACCCCCTCGAGGACCCGGGGGGGGATCCCTTCGTTCAGAAGGGCCCGGAAGGCGGTCCGGATCCGCCGTCGGCTCCCGATCATCCCCACGTAGGCGGGGGGGGGCGTGCGACCGAGGACAGCCCGAAGGCAGGCGGCGTCCCACTGGTGGGCCCGGGTGATGAGGACCACGTGGCTCCAGGGGTGGATCGGCCAGCGGGCCAGTCCTCCCGGAAGGTCCAGGATGTGGACGGCGTGGGCCTCGGGGAATCGTTCCCGACGGGCGAAGTCGGGGCGATCGTCCAGAACCACCACACGATAACCCAGAAGGGTTCCCAGAGCACAAAGGGGGTGGGCCAGATGCCCGCCTCCTACCAGCAGCCATTCGGGCTGGGGGTGGTAGACTTCCAGGAAGACCTTGAGGGCCGGGGCGGCCTGTCGAGGGAAAACCCCGAGCCCCGGCTTCCGCCAGCGCACTCCGGACGGGCTTCCCTTTGCCAGGACCGATCCCCCGCCGCCGAGGGCAGGGGGCGAGGTGGTGGGGGGCTCCGGTGGCGGAGGGTGCCCTTCCCCGGGTTGGTTGGGGATCCTTCCCCTGGGGCCGGCCCCCCAGGCTTCGCAAGCCTGGCGCAGGGCGTCACGGGCCAGGGTTTGGGCCCAGAGGTCGAGGTGGCCTCCTCCCCAGGAGCCGTACACCCCTGTGGGAGAGGCGAGGACCCAGTGGCCCCCGGCTCCCGGACCGCCCCCGTCCAGAAGGAGGAGGACCACCGCGGGGTGGCCCCGGTCGGTGGTGTCCAGAAGCAGGCTGGCCAGCTCCCGCAAGCCAAGGGTAGGGGGGTGGCTCATGGCACGTCCTCCGCCCTGGATGTGGGAGGTGGAAAGTACTGCTCATATTCGGCGGGGGTGTCGATGTCCGCCAGGATCCCAAGGTCGTCCACCCAGACTTCGAGACCCCGCGCCCGATGCCTCCTCACCACACTTCGGGCCCCCTCGGAAAGGGCCGGGTCCAGGAGCTCGGGAAAGAGCTCACGTCCGAAGATCACCGGATGGCCGGACCGGCCGCGGTACACCGGGAGCACGAGGGGAGGGGAAGCGTTCCAGAACCCCTCCAGCAGACTCCGCACGGTGGCAGGGGTCACCAGGGGGTGATCCACGGGGTGGAAGAGAACCCCGGGGGTGTCCTGCGGGAGGGCCAGGAGGGCGCATCGGAGGGAGGAGATGGGTCCGGGGGTGGGGTCCGGGTTCAAGACGAGGGCGGCTCCGTGGGCCTCCGCCTCCCGACCCACCGCCCCTGCGGGATCTTCCACCACCACCATGAGGGGCGCGGCGCCCCCTTCTCGGAGGCTGGCCAGGACCGCGGCCAGGAAGGAGCGGCGGCCGGCCGGCAGAAGTGCCTTCGGGCGGCCCATGCGCACCGAGCGGCCCGCCGCCGGGATCACCGCGGGGAGGGGTGGGGTGGCCATGCTCGGCAGGAAGAGGCGGAAGAGGTGGGGGTGTCCAAGGGCGGGCCGGCGACAGGGGGAACGTTGCCCATCCTACCCTCCGGCCTAGGACCCCGCGGGTCGGGTGGAGGGGGGGCGGGGTTGCCGCCCCGGCGGGTTGTCGGGACCGCGCCCCGCCAGCCCTCCGGCAACGGCCGGCGCCAAAGCCCAGAGGAAGAAGCCCAGAAGCGCCCCTGCCATGACGTCGGTGGCGTAGTGAAAACCGCCGTACACGGCACCTAGGGCCAATCCCACCGTGGCCAGGGAAACGACGGGGGCCGCTTTGGGCAGCCACCTCCAGGCCAGGAAAGTCTGCACCACGGCCACACCCACGTGGGAAGAAGGGAAAGCCGCCCCTCGGGCCGACCCCGCTTCCAGAACGGCGTGGGCCAGACGGAAGAACCCGCCTTGAGCCAGCGGGTCCACCGGGGGCGGAAACAGGTAACGGGGCCCTTGCACAGGGAAGAACACGAAGACCAGGTAATGGACCAGAAAGGCCAGCATGACCGCGAAGATCATGCCCTGATGTTCGGCTTTCCGGCCGCGGAGGTAGAGATAGACCGGAGGAAGATAGATGATGAAGTAATACGAGAGATAGCAGAGGTGAAGGATCTCGGAGAGAAGGCGGTGGGGAAAGTGGGCCCCCCATGCTTGGCTGGGATGGAAGCCGAAGAGGGTGGCTTCGAGCTCGAGGATCACCGGATCGAAGTAGCGGCCTCCATGAACGGCCCGGTTGAGGGGGGCCAATTCGAGGTACAGGAAAGGGACCAGCAGGAGGGCGTACCAATCGGAAATCGCTGCCGAAAGCCGGGGCCATCGGCGGCGCACTCGTTCCAGGAAGCCCCCGAAAGGGCCCAGGCCCAGGAGGGCGGCAGCGGCCACCAGATGGCCCGCCGCCCATCCAAGGCCTAGAGGCGGCCGGTGGGGAAAAAGGTACGCCAGGCCCGTGACCACCCCGTAGCCCGCCAGGAGACGGCGAAGGGCCCGCCGAACGGGGGCCTCGGAGGGCCATCCAGGGTAGAGGGGTCCCCTTTCGGCCTCGTCCGGCCTGCCCGGGGTGGAGGAGGGGTGGGTCATGCGGCCGGGTTCTCTAGTGCGGAGGCCGAGGTACCAGGGGACCGACAGCGGAGCCCGGTGGCACGGGCCCTCCCGCCGACAGGAGGGATGCCAAAGGGGCTTCGTACACCCGGTAAACCTTGTAGACATAGGCCCCGATGCGTTCCAAAGCGTTCCGCATGGGCAGGTTGTCCTCCAGGATCCAGGAGCATTCCGCCCACCGGTAGCCCGCCCGCAGACCTTCCTGGAAGAGCCGGTAGACCAGCAACGAGTCCAAGCCTCGGTGGCGAAACTCCGGCTTGACCCCCAGGGTGAGGACCCGGGCCGACCGGATGTGCCGACGGTGCCAGAGGAACTTGGCCCAACCCCAGGGAAGCCAGCGCCCGTCCATGTGCCGGAAAGCTTGGTTCAGGTCGGGGAGCTGGAGGGCGAATCCCGCCGGCCTGCCGCCCACCTCCGCCAAGAGACAGAAGCGGGGATCCACGATGGCCTTGAGGGTCCGGGCCATGAGGTCGATCTCCTCGTCGGTGAGGGGAACGAAACCCCAGTTCCTCTCCCAGGAAGCGTTGTAGATCTCCTTGATGCGCTCCACCTCCGCTCGAAGGTCCCGGAAGGCAATGGGCCGGACCCTTACGGACCCGCCGGCTCTGGCCAATCGTTCCGCGGCCCGCAGGAGTCGGGGGGGGATGTTCCGGTCCTCCACCCGGTAGCAGAGGAGATCCCTGGCCTTCCGCAGGCCGCAAGCCTCCAGGAGGGGCGCGTAGTAGGGGGGACTATGGCCGGTCATGATCACCGGAGGATGCTGGAAGCCCTCCACGAGGACACCGGGGGAACAGACCTCCTCGTTGGTGGAGAAGTTCATGGGACCCCGTAGAACCTCCATGCCCCGCGCCCGGCACCATTCCGCTGCGGTGGCCAGGAGGGACCAGGCCACCTCCACATCATCCGCCGCCTCAAAGAGCCCGAACTCCCCCACCCGGCTCCGGTGGAATTCGTTCAGCCGATGGTTCACGATGGCGGCTACCCTCCCCACGGTCCGGCCTTCCCGCAGGGCCAGGAAGAACTCTGCCTCCGCATGGCGGAAGAAGGGGTGGCTCGAACGGTCCAACGCCTTGGTTACCTCCACCAACAGGGGTGGGACCCAGGCGGGATCGTTCCGGTAGAGGTTCCAGGGAAGGTACAGGAAACGCCGAAGGTCGCTACGGGAGGAAACCCGTTTCAGCTCGACGCCCGCCATGGAGCCCCTGCGGTGGGAGAAGAAAGGAAAAGGTTCGGCGCCGGGAGGGGAGCCGGCGCCGAACCCGGGGAAGGGAGGGTTACAGCTTGGGCCGGATCTGGGCGGTCTGCCGGGTCAGTTGCACCTCCAGGGGATCTCCCCGCCGGACGGTGATGGGGATGTTCCAATACAGCTCCTCGAAGGGCAGGGCGTAGCGTGCGTGGACCCACCACTGGCCCACGGGAAGAGGTACCGGCCCGGCCTTTCCTTGGGCGTCCGTTGTGTCTGCCATCACCTTCTTCTTGGCCTCCTTCGCCTTCAAGGCGAAGATCGTCCCGGCGTCGGCGAAAGCCTCGTCTTCCCACTGCTCCCGCAGGATCCTCACCGAGTCGGCCCGACGGATGTAATCCTTCTGAAGCTCCGTGAAATTTCGGAAGGCGGCCTCTTTGGCCCTCTCGGCCCTGGCCACCTGGCCCTCCACCTCCTGGAACTGGGCAAACAGCTGGCGATAGCGGGGCTCCGCCCGGGCCAGCCCCTTCATTTCCTCGGTGATGGCCAGAAGCCGGTCCCGGCCCGCGGCCCAGATGCCTTCCGCCTGCCGCCAGGCGTCCTGGGCGGCGGCGATCTGTCGCTGGGTCTCCAAGAGGTCTTCCGGGATCGGGGGCTCAGGGGTGGGGAAAGCCTTGGTCAGGGAATCGAATACCGCATCCCGGTCGAAGGGGAGGAACTGCACTTCCAACCCGGCCAGGGGTGAAACCATGGTGGCTCCCTCCCGCTCGGGGTCGGGTACCTCCAGTTCCGCGGTGATCACCACCTTTCCGGGACCACAAGCCACGGCACCGAGGGTGGTGAGGAGAACCAGGGCGAGCGAGCTTCGCTTCATCGGGCACTCCGGGGAGAAACGTGAGCCGCCTTCAGGGGAGGACATTCCCGAGGATGTAGTTCAACGGGTTCACCGGTCTACCACCCACATGCACCTCGTAGTGGAGATGCGGCGAGGTGGAAATCCCCGTGCTCCCCACCAGGGCGATGGGCTGGCCCCGGGACACCCGGTCACCCCACCGCACCAGGAGCCGGGAAGCATGGCCGTATCGGGTCAGGTAGCCGTAGCCGTGATCGATTTCCACGGTGTAGCCCAGCCCCGGCCTCCACCCGGCGAACACCACGGTTCCCTTGGCCGCTGCGAGGATCGGCGTGCCATGAGGGGCGGAAATGTCGATCCCCTGGTGGGGAAGGGCCAGGTGGTGGATGGGGTGCAGTCGGGCCGAGGAGAACCGGCTGGTCAGGACACCGGCCGTGGGGAGGATGGAGGGAGTCGAACTCAAAAGATCGTGCTGGGCCTCGAGACTGTCGGACGCCTCGGCAAAGCTTTCTTGCAGGAGCCGGGCACGCCGCTCCAGGGTCCGTAGATCGTAGTCAACGGCAAAGGCGGTCTTGCCCACCTCGGCGTCCAGAGGCCACAGGGGGTGGTTGTCCAGGGAGGGGAGTCCGGGGCCCCCCACCCCGGCCAAGCGGACCTCGGGCGGGGTGGTGTCCAAACCGGCCAGGAGGCGGATCCGGCTGTCCTTTTCGCCCAGCTCGCTGAGCACAGCCTCGAGCCCCCGCAACCGTTCCCGGAACTGGTTCAGCTCCTGACTGAGGATGGCGTTCTTCCGGGCCAACAGAGCCGCCCGGGCGTGATCCACGCCTTGGAGAAGCGTGTAGGTGATGGCGAGAAAGAGCAAAACGGCGAGGGCGCCGAAACCTGCGAACAGGGCTCGAACCTTCCCCTTGGACAGGGTGACCTGTCGGACGAGCCCGCCGCGGTCTTCCAGAAGAAGGAGGGTCCAGCGTCTCTCGGTCATTCGCTTCCGGCCAAGATCGTCCTAGGGAGACAGGTTCCCTCGGGGCTCTCGGTCCCCGGAGAGAATGGGATCGCTTGTGCCTC
>JAUQOX010000101.1 GCA_030550695.1 Gemmatimonadota bacterium
GACCGGCCGGTGGTGCTCCGGGCCCTACGCCTGGTGGAGGAAGCCCGGGCCCTGGGCATCTTGCCCCCTGAAGAGGGAGCCGACCTGCCCGGGGACTCCCCCGGCGCCGAGCCCCCCAAGGAAAGGGAGGTGTCCCTGTGAAGAGCTCGACCCTGGTGAGGAATGCGGCAGGACGTCTCGTCCCTACGGAGGTGAACGGGAAGGCTCAAGTGCCCTACCAGGGGGTGGGAGCCTTCCGGCCGGAGGGGAGGAAAGCCGCTCCTCCCATCCGCTCCTGTCGTGACTACCCCCCTGACGGCGACAAGAGGGTCGCGGATCTCAGGACAGCCCTGGAACGGTGCGGTCTGAGGGACGGGATGACCATTTCCACCCATCACCACCTCCGCAACGGCGACCGCGTGGCCCTGGAGGTTTTGCGGACGGCGGCGGAGATGGGCGTGAAAGACCTCATGTGGTTTCCTTCGGCGTCCTTCCCCTGCCATGCCCCGGTGATCGAGCTCATGGAGCAGGGCGTGGTGCACCACATCGAGGGAAGCATGAACGGTCCCTTGGGGGAATACACCTCCCGGGGGAAGATGCGGGGCATGGGGGTCCTCCGCTCCCACGGCGGGCGTTGGCAGGCCGTGCAGGACGGGGAAGTGCACATCGATATCGCGGTCATCGCGGCCCCTGCGGCGGACCCCTTCGGGAACGCCAATGGTGTCCAGGGCCCCTCCGCCTGTGGCTCCCTGGGGTTTGCGCTGGCCGACTCCCTCTACGCCGACCACGTGATCGTGGTCACCGACCACCTGGTGCCTTTCCCCTGTGTGCCCTGGCAGATCCAGGGGAACAACGTGGACTACGTGGTCGTGGTGGACTCCATCGGGGATCCTTCCCAGATCGTGAGCGGCACCACGGAGATTACCCGCAGTCCCGATCGCCTCCTCATTGCCGAGTACGTGGCACGCTTTGTACGGGATGCCGGGATCATGAAGGACGGCTTCTCGTTCCAGGCCGGCGCCGGGGGGATCGCCCTGGCCTTCGTGGGTTTCCTCAAGGAGCTCATGCGGAAGGAGGGCGTGAAGGCTCGTTTCGTGCGGGGGGGCTCCACCAGGGTGCTGGTGGAACTGTTGGAAGAAGGACTCACCGACTACATCCTGGACGGGCAGACCTTCGACCTGGCCGGGGTCGCCTCCATGGCCACCAACCCTCGCCACGTGGCCACCTCCCCCTTCACGTCCTACAACTACCACGGCAAAGGCAATTTCGCCTCCATGGTGGATGTGGTGGTGCTGGGAGCCACGGAGGTGGACTTGGAGTTCAACGCCAACGTGAACACCCACTCCGACGGGATCCTCCTCCACGGGATCGGAGGATGGCAGAACTGCCTGTTCTCCCGCTGCACCATCCTGGCGCTCCCCTCCTTCCGCGACCGGGTTCCGGTGATCGTGGACCGGGTGGTGACGCTGTCCGGTCCCGGTGAACTCATCGACGTGGTGGTAACCGAGCGTGGTCTTGCCGTGAACCCCCGCCGGGAAGACTTGCTGGAGGCCCTGAAGGGCTCCGATCTGCCCATCCGCCCGCTGGCGGCCATCAAGGAGGAGATCGAGGCCATCCTGGGGGGCAAGCCGGAACCGGCCCGCTTGACCGACGAACCGGTGGCGGTGGTAAAATGGGTGGACGGAACGGTCTTGGATACCATCTGGAAGGTGGAGGAGTAGGGCATGGAACGGTTGGTGGAATGCGTGCCCAACTTCTCCGAGGGAAGAAACCCTTCCGTCATCGCCAGGATCCGGGAAGCCATCGAGGGGGTGGGAGGCGGCGTCCGGGTGTTGGACGTGGACTCCGGAGTCAAGACCCACCGCACGGTCATCACCTTCGTCGGGCCCCCCGAGGCGGTGGAGGAGGCGGCCTTCCAGGCCGTCGCCCGAGCCGCCGAGCTCATCGATATGCGCGTCCACAAGGGCGAGCATCCGCGCCTGGGCGCCACCGACGTCCTCCCCTTCGTCCCCGTCCGGGGGGTCACCATGGAGGAGTGCGTGGAGATGGCCCGCCGGGTGGGGCGGCGCATCGGAGAGGAGCTGGGCATCCCCGTCTATCTCTACGAGGAGGCCGCCACGCGCCCGGAAAGACGCAACTTGGCCCATATCCGCGCCGGAGAATACGAGGGCCTTGCCGATAAGCTGCGGGACCCCGAGTGGGCGCCCGACTTCGGACCTGCTGTCTTCAACCCCAAGTCCGGCGCCACGGTGGTGGGCGCCCGGGAGTTCCTCATCGCCTTCAACATCAACCTGAACACCACGGATCGACGCTACGCCAACGACCTGGCCTACGCCCTCCGGGAGCGGGGCCGATGGAAGCGGGTGGGGAACACCGAGCCCTTCTACTACAAGGGCCGGGTGGTGTATTTCCCCCAAGACGGAACCTTCCCTTGCGGCCCCTGCGATTTCGTGGCGTCGTCCTTCCAGGAGTTGGAGGCCCACTACGCCCAGGTCCACGGAGGCGACCTGCGCCGCAGGTACGAGGAACTGGGGATCGACCCTCACCACCCCTCGGGGCCGGTCTTCACCGATGGCCTCTTCCGGCACGTCAAGGCCATCGGCTGGGTCATCGACGAATACCGCCGGGCCCAGATCAGCATGAACCTCACCAACTACCGGGTCTCCCCTCCTCACCTGGTGCTGGAGGCAGCCCGGGAAGAGGCCCGAAAGCGGGGGATCGTGGTGACGGGCTCGGAAATCGTGGGCCTGATTCCCTTCGAAGCCATCCGGGAGGCCGGCCGCTACTATCGCCGGCGAATGCTCAAGTCGCCGGGGATCCCTGTGCCGGATCTGGTGGAGACCGCCGTCCAATCCATGGGGCTGAGGGATGTGGCCCCCTTCGATCCCCGGGAGAAGGTGTTGGGGATGCCCGTACCCGAGGGGCCCCTGGTGCTCAAACCCACCTTCGAGTTTGTGGATGAGGTTTCGCGGGATACCCCCGCTCCGGGGGGCGGTTCGGTTGCGGCATTGGCAGGCGCCTTGGGAGCGGCCCTGGGGAGCATGGTGGCGAACCTCTGCATCGGGAAGGGGGAGTTCGACCCCCAATTCGAGGAACTGTCCGCCCTTGCCGAGGAGGCCCAGCAGGTCAAGGACGCCCTGGTGCGCCTGGTGGATGACGACACCCGGGCTTTCGACGCCGTGTTGGAGGCCCTGCGGCTCCCTCAGGACACGGCCGAGGAACGCGAACGGAGGGCCGAAGCCCTCCGGCAAGGATACCGCAAGGCCACCGCCGTGCCCCTGGCCACGGTGGAACTCTGTTGCCATGCTCTGGAGGTCTGCTGGCGGGCGGCCGGGTCGGCCCCCCGGGACATGATCTCCGACCTGGGGGTGGGGGCCCTTCTGGCTCAGGCGGGGCTCCTCGGCGCCGCCTACAACGTCCGCATCAACCTCCGGCAGCTCAAGGATCCCGAATTCGCGGAGGCCACCCGCACCCGGTTGCAGGATTTGCTGGCCCGGGGGGAGGAACTGGCGGCCAAGGTCCGGGATCGGGTGGAAGCGGTCCTGGAGGCCCCCCTGGAGGGTTCGCCGCGGCAGGGCGAAAGCTGATCCTTGTCCCCCAGGGGGAGGGGCCCCCAAGCCGGCACGGGGGACGGGCGAGGAACCGCAGGGGCGGCCGCCGGCTCCCACGGGCGGAGGGGGGGCGAGGCGGCAGGAGGTTCCCATGGGGACGTGGGGAGGAGACATCGGAAGTCCAGGAGGAACAGGCGACAGACCCCCCTCTGCCCTTCCTTCCGGCCTATGCCGGTGGGGTCTTCTCCTCTTCTCTCTGGCTCTGCCGGCCTGCGGCGGCGAGGCCTCCCGGGAACCGGTCGGTCCCACCGACTCGGCCGCCTCCCCCGTCCCTTGTACCTACCCCGACAGTCGATGCCAGGAGGGGGTGGACCTGGGAGGCGGTCTGGTCCTTCCGGTCTACCGGACCCATCCCCTCCGGAGCCGGGACACCACGGTGACGAGGGCCATCGTGGTGGTCCATGGGGCCGACCGGAACGCCAACACCTACTTCGCCACCATGGTGGAGACCGTCACCACGGCGGGGTACCGCTTCCAAACCTTGGTGGTGGCCCCCCATTTCCAGATCGAGGAGGACGGCCCCAAGCCCAACGAGGCCCGCTGGACGGAAAGCGGATGGAAAAAGGGAGACCTCTCCCGGTCCATCTCAGGTTTTTCCCTCCGGGTCTCCTCCTACGAGGCCGTGGACCGGGTCCTCCAGCTTCTGGCCGACCGCCAGCGTTTTCCCCGCCTAGCCTCCGTGGTGGTGACCGGCCACTCCGCCGGAGGTCAATACACCCACCGCTTCGCCGCCACGAGCCCCTCCGAAGGGGATTTCCCTCACTTGCGGTTCCGCTACGTGGTGGCCAACCCCTCCACCTACCTCTACCTCACTCCCGACCGACCCCTCCCGGGGGGCGGCTTCGGCCCCCCGGACCGTTCGGCTTGCCCCGCCTACAACGCGTGGCACTACGGACTGGAGGACCGCAACACGTATGCCTCGCGCCTGAACGAAGAGGAGATCCGGCAGCGCCTGTTGGGCCGCGATGTGGTCCTTCTGGTGGGGACCGCTGATGTGGGTACGGAGTCCCTGGACATGAGCTGCGGGGCCATGCTTCAGGGGGAGCGACGGTACCACCGGGGCCTGCTCCTCTTTTCCTATCTGGAAGCCCGCTTTGCCGGACGGCACCACCACCAGCTTCTCGAAGTCCCGGGGATCGCCCACTCCAGTCGGGGGATGTACCTCTCGGCCCAGGGGCGAAAAGTCCTCTTCGACTGGTAGGTCCTGCGGGTCAAGGGACCCGCCCTCTCCCCCTCAACCCGCCCCCCGGACCGGCCGATCCTTCTTTGAAGCGGAGAGGGCGGGAAGGACCCGAGACCGGGAGGGCGGACCGTGATCGTGGTGTGGTAGGCCCCAGACGGATTGGGGGTGGCCCCCCATCGGGAGGGCCACCCCCGGTGCAAGGCGCCGGGCGGACTCGAACCGCCGAATGGAGGTTTTGCAGACCTCTGCCTTACCACTTGGCTACGGCGCCGGCAGAAAAGGGGCGACAGCGGCTCACCCGGTGTCGCCCCCAGAGCGGGAAACGGGACTCGAACCCGCGACCCCAACCTTGGCAAGGTTGTGCTCTACCAACTGAGCTATTCCCGCATACCCACATGTGCCGCCCCCCCCACCCCCCCCCGACTCACCCGAATGGGCTCCGAAACACAAGCTAGAGAGGCCTCCGGGGGGTGTCAAGCCGCCGGACACCGGACCCTTGAGGTTCAAACCACCCCGGGTCGGGGTTAGATTTCTTCCTGTTTTTTTTTGCCGCCCTCTCCCGGCGGGGCGGGCTGGGAGCCCGGACCCCTCCAGGACGGGCGGGTCGTTTTCGCCCCACCGCCGAGGCGTCGGCCCCCGACGGACCGGTGAGGATTCCGGGATCGGGTGCCCTCGCCGGGCGGGATGGGCGCCACCCGTGATGACGTGCCGGCCCCGCCGATGCCACCCACCCCTCGTCTCGCCACCCGCTCTCCCCTCCTGGGCCCCCTCCTCCTGCTCATCCTGGCAGGCCCCCAGGGGGGCTGGGGACAGGAGCCCCCTTGGCTGCCCAAAGGTTGGGTGCGGCTGGGGTTCTCGCCCTCGTTCTGGGCGTGGGATCGGACCTACGGCGAAGGCCGCCCGGGGGAGGGGGCCGGTTCGAAGGGAACCCTTCTGGCCGCACCCCTCAACACCCCATCGTTGGGAAGCCCCGTGCTCCCGGTCCTGGGAGAGTTGGAAGCCGAGCTTGCCCAACTCCTGGGACAGCCGGGGTACCGGGCGATCCTGGGGGAGAGCCGGGCCGCCGTGGAACAGTCGGTCCTCAGCTTCCACTGGAGGGGGGAGGTGGGGGTCACCTCCCGTCTGACCTTGGGGGTCATGGTTCCGTTCGTGAGGCCCCGGACCGAGCTGGTCTTCACCCTGCGGGGCGACTCCGCCACGGCCAATGTGGGGCCGAGCCCATGGCTCACGGACCCCGGCGAAATTCTGGCCTTCCTTTCCGCGGCCCAAACCGCGGTTTCCCTGGCGGGTCAGGCCCATCCGGAGTCTCCCGCCGTGGCAGCGGCCCGGCGGTACGTGGAGGGGCTGAGCCGAGCCTACCTTCAGGGGACAGCGTTTCCCGTGGTCGGCTCCGCCGCCGGCCGCACCCTCCAGGAGCTTTGGGACAGGCTCCGGGGCGAACTCGCAGGGATGGGGGTCCCCGACCTGCCCCAGCGGGTTCCCCTGTCCGACCGCTATTTCGACGACGACTCCTTTGCCCGTCTCTTGGCCACAGCCCCCGTATCGGCCGCCCCTTTGGACGACTGGACGACCCCCTGGAGTCTCGGGGACGTGGAGGTCACGGCAGCTCTTCGGCTTTTCCGGGGTGGTTCCCGGCCCGACTCGGCGAACCCGACCCCCAGGGTGCGCTACCAATTCGGGATGGGGGGGCTCGTCCGGCTGCCGACGGGGAAGCAGGACGATCCCGACCGGTTCCTGGACGTGCCCCCGGCAGACGGCCAGCTGGACCTGGAGGCTCATGTGGTGGGGACGGTGGAGTTGGGCGCCCGGTGGTACCTGTGGGGCCAGTTCCGCTACGGGGTGCAGCGGCGGGGGGAGGTCTTGCGGCGCATCGCGGGACCCGAAGAGCTCCTTCCCCACCGCCCCCGGTTGGCTCCCCTCTACCGGACGCCGGGCTCCTACCGCGAGCTGGTCCTCCTGCCCCGCTTCCAGGTGGCCCCGGGCCTCCATCTGGCTGCCCGCTTCCGGCACTGGGCCCAAGGGGAAGACCGTCACGAGCTTCGCCCCCTGGACCCCCAAACCCTGGAACGGGCCAACTATCCACCGGCCTCGCTCCTGGACGTGGGCACCGGCCAGGAGCTCAGGGAACTGGGTTTGGGGGCCACCTTCTCCACGGTGGAAGCCTTCACCGGGGGGAAAGCCCGCTTTCCGCTCTTCCTCCGGGCCCTCTTCGTGCGCCCGTTGGGGGGAAGGGGGCGCCTCACCCCCCAAGGGGACCGCTTCGAAGCCGCGGTCTCCTTGTCCTGGCCCCTTCGGGCACCCCACGCAAAGGACGCCGACTCATGAGCTGCCCAGAAGCTCCCGGGCATGCTCCCTGGAGGTCGCCGACTCCGGATCTCCCCCCAGCATCCGGGCCAACTCCCGGATCCGTTCCTCCCCCTCCAGCTCCCGGACCACGGTGGAGGCCAGGCCCTCCACCTCCACCTTTTCCACCAGCCAATGGTGATGGGCCCGGGAAGCGATCTGGGGGAGGTGGGTGATGACGAACACCTGGTGGCGGCGGGAAACCTCCCTCAACTTGGCCGCCACCTGGACCGCCACCTCCCCCCCGATCCCGGCATCGATCTCGTCGAAGATGAGGGTGGGGACCGGATCCACCTGCCCCAAAACGGTCTTCAGGGCCAGCATGACCCGGGAAAGCTCTCCCCCTGAGGCGATCCGCTGGAGGGGACCCGGGTCGAAGCCGGGATTGAGGGAAACCAGGAACTCCACCCTCTCCGCCCCACCCCCTCCAGGTTCAGCCAGGGGGAACAAAGCCACCTGGAATCTTGCTCCCGGGAGACCCAGCTCGGGCAGAAGGGCTTCCATGGCCCGCTCCAGGCCCTCCGCCCCACGCCGGCGGGCCTCGGAAAGCCGCCGTGTATCCTGTAGAAAGGCTCGGTGGGCCTCCTCCACCTGAGCTTCCAAGGCCCGCAGGTCCACGTCCGCCCCTTCCAGCTCCTGGAGTTCCTTCTCCAACCGGGATCCGGTCTCCAGCACCTCCTCCAGGGTGGCCCCGTACTTCCGCTTGAGCCGGAACAAAAGTTCCTGCCGACGCCGGACTTCCTCGAGGCGGCCGGGGTCGGGCTCGATTCCCTCGGCGTAGTCCCCCAAGCGCCGGGCCGCCTCCACCAAGAGGTGGTAGGCCTCCTCCAGGAGCCCGGCCACCTCCCCCAGGGCGGGATCCAGGCGGGCCAACCGCTCCAAGGTGCCCTGGAGCCCGGCGAGGCGGTCTGTGAGGGAAGCCTCGCCCTCGTAGAGAGCCTCGTGGAGGCCCCTGGTGCCGAGGGCCAGTTCCTCGGCATGCTGGAGGCGGGAGGCCTCTTGCTGAAGTTCCTCCTCCTCGCCGGGGCGCAGCCGGGCCTGGCGGATTTCGTCGACCTGAAATCGCAGGAAGTCTTCCTTGGCCCTCAGATCCCGGACCCGGCCGGCCTTTTCCCGGAGAAGGCTTTCCCACCCCCGCCAGGCTTCGAACCGCCGCCCCACCTCCCCTGCCAACACGTCGGCACCGGCGAAGGCATCCAGAATCCGCCGCTGTTCGGCGGCCCGGAGCAGGCTCTGATGTTCATGCTGACCGTGAATGTCCACCAGGAGGCTTCCCAGCTCCCCCACCAGCCCCGCCGTGGCCGGAGACCCGTTCAGCCACCCCCGGCTCCTCCCCTCCGCCGAAACCTCACGGCGGAGCACGAGAAGGCCGTCCTCGGCGGCAACGCCCAACTCCCCGAGCCTTGCCAAGACCCGCGGCTCCTCGGTCACATCGAAGACCGCTTCCACGAGGGCCCTACGGGCCCCCTTCCGAACGGTTTGGGACGAGGCCCGTTCGCCCAGGAGCAAGCCGAGGGCACCCACGATGATGGACTTCCCCGCTCCCGTTTCACCGGAGAGGACCGTAAGGCCCGCCCCGGCCCGGAGGGAGAGGTCCCGAATGACCGCGAAATCCCGAATCCTGAGCTCCAGGAGCACGACAACCCTCTCCCCCCTCCCTCCAGGGAGGGCCCGTGCCGGACGGCCTCCGGCCTCCACCGGCGCCGATGTTGCCTGCCTTCCCCTTCCCTCTCGGGAAGGGATGTTTCCCGATGGATCTCCCCCACCCCCAACCCCGCCCGGCCACGCCCGCCTCCTCCGAGGCGGAGGCCTTCAACCTTGGGGCGTGACCTTGGGCACCTCCATGGCCCGCTCGGCCTCAGGATGGCGGACGGCCCACCCCAACTTCTCCCGGAGGGTGGAGAAGAAAGTCTGCCCAGGAAAACGTACCAGCCGCACCCGGGGGTTGCCCTGGCGGACCACCACCACCTCGTCCGCCGCCAGCTCCGTCCCTGCCTGGCCGTCCACGGTCAGCACGAGACTCCCCGCCCGCTCCATGGGGCGGACGGTGAGGGTCTCGCGGGCCGGGATCACCAGGGGGCGCATGGCCAAGGTGTGAGGACAGATCGGGGTGACGAGGATGCACTCCATGGCGGGGGAAACGATGGGGCCGCCGGCGGACAAGGAGTAGGCCGTGGAACCTGTGGGGGTGGAGAGGACCACTCCGTCACCGCTGATCCGGCCGATCTCCTCGCTCCCCTCCCCTTCGCCCACCCGGAGGGACAGGTGGGTCACCCGGGCCATTCCGCCCTTGTGGACCACGAAATCGTTGAGGGCGAGGAACCGCCGGCGCCGGACCCCGTCGCCGTTGAGCACCAGGGCTTCGAGGGTGGACCGGCAGTCCAGGAGGTAGTCCCCCTGAAAGAGACGCTCCAGGGACCCCTCCACCCCGTCCGCCG
>JAUQOX010000102.1 GCA_030550695.1 Gemmatimonadota bacterium
GGCGTTATGCCCGGACCGTGGCGGAAGGCGCGGCTCTTTTGCGGGCCATCCCCCCCCTGGAACCCTCCCCGGATTTCCGGGCCCGCCTCGAAAGTCGTCTGGCCCTCGCCCTGACCGAAAGCCGGCCGGTGGGGGTGGGGAAGGTATCCGGGGTTTCCGCCTTGGCCCTGGCGGCCCTGACGGTTCTCCTGGCTTTGGCGGCCTGGGCGCCTTTGCTGGATCGCCCGGGCTCGGTGGAACTCCCGGCGGTGGTGGCGGCCAGCCCGCCGGGCGCCCGAACCCTCTACCGGGGAACCGCCTCTGCTGCGGCCGGGCGTCTTCCTCTTCTCCAGCCCGAGGCGTTCACGGAGGGGATGTGGGGGGACAGTCACTCCCTGCTGTACCAGTACTCCCGCCTGTCGGGGCGTTACCGTTCTTCAGCCCTGGTCCGGGTCGGCGTGCAGTGACCCCGCTGGACCCTGCTCCCGGCGACCCCGGCTCTCCTCGGCTGTCGGGATGGAGGGTTCGGGACAAGGGGGGAAGCTTCTTCCTCTACGGCGAAGACGCTTTCCGGCGGGAAGAGGCCGTGCAGGCTCTGGTGGATTGGCACCTGGATCCCTCCACCCGGGACTTCAATTTCGATGTCGTCAAGGGTTCGGAGGTGGACGGGGAAGCCTTGGCGTCCTTGCTGGCGACCCCTCCCCTCATGGCGGAATGGCGGGTGGTTCTGGTACGGGAGGTGGAGGCTCTCGCTTCCCGCCCCGACCTCCGGGATCTCCTCCTGCGGGTGGTACGGAAGCCGTTCGCCGGTCTTGCCTTGATCCTGGTGGCGGCCATTTCTGCCGATCCCCGGGAATGGAAAGCCCAATTCTACCGCCAGCTCCGTGAGCACGCCCGCTCCTTTCCCTTCCCCGCCGTGGATCCCCAGGACCTGCCCGACTGGCTCGTGGCCTGGGTCCGGGACCGCTGGGGGCGGGAGATGACGGCGGAGGCCGCACGGGCCCTGGCTGCGGGGGCCGGTCCGGACCCGGGAGTGTTGGCCCAGGAGGTGGCCAAGCTGGTGAACCTGGTCCCGGAGGGGGAAACCGTCGACCTCGAAGCGGTGCGGAAAGCCGGGACCCGCATCCCGGCGGCGGATCGGTGGGGCTGGCTGGACCGGGTGGCGGAGAAGGATTTCCGTCGGGCCCTGGGGGAGTTGGACGTCCTCCTGGCCCAGGGAGAGACGGGGGTGGGATTGGTGGCGGCCCTTGCCACCCATTTCCTCCGGCTGGGATTGGCTTTGACCGCCGGGACCGCAGGCCTCAAGGAGGCCCTGCCGCCCCACCAGCAGTTCCTGGCGGCCCGCATCGCCGGCCAAGCCAGGAAGTGGGGGGGCGAGGAATTGGAGGAGGCCTTGTTGGGGTTACGTCGGGCCGATCGCCTGCTGAAATCGGGTTCCCTTCCCGCCGAGGTGGTCTTGGCGGAGTGGCTCTTGGGGTTGGGGGTCCGGACCCCAGGAGGGGGGGGATGAGGCCGCCTGCCCCGTGGAATCCTTCTCTGCTGCTGGCAGCCGTCCTGGGGGTGGGGTCTCCGGGCGCCCCGGGCCTTCCCCAGACCGCGGATCCCCTCGACCGGGTTGAAGCCCTGCTGGCCCAAGGGAAGGTGGAAGCGGCCCGTTCGGCCCTCTTGGCTTGGTGGGACTCGGCTTTCCCCGGAGCGTCCCGCTTCCGACAGCAACGGGGTCTCTGGCTGCGGGGGCTCCTTACCGTAGATCCTGAAGTGGCGGCTCGGGACTTCCGGCGACTCGTTGTGGAATACCCAGGAGGGGCCTTCTCGGATCAAGCCCTGTTCCGCCTGGCCCTGTGGGCGGAGATGCAAGGGGACACGGCCCAGGCGGCGGCCCATCTCCGGTCGCTCCTCCTGGAGTACCCGACCAGTTCCTTGGTCCCCGCCGCCCGGGGACGCCTGGAGGGTAAGGGGGCTCCCCTGCATGGGTCAGGAGGGGGCAGGGCGGGGGAAGGCCAGCCCTCCCCGGGCCCGCCCCCCGGGGGAAGGGGGGCGGCCGACGCGTCCCCCTTGGTCCCCCCGGCGTCAGCGGGCGGGGCCGGCGAAGCCCTTGTGCGGGTGGCCTACGGCGTCCAGCTTGGAGCGTATCGGAGTGCGGAAGCAGCCCGGGCCATGATGGATCGGCTCCGGAGGTCGGGGTATGAGCCTCGGCTGGTCAGGATACCGGGAAGCGACCTCCTCCGGGTCCGTGTGGGGGACTTGGCTAGCGAGGAGGAAGCGCGGACCTTGCTCCGGGAGCTCAAGGCGAAAGGCTTCGAGGCGCTTTTGGTTTCGGACGTGGCCCAGGAAGAACGGGCGCGGTAAGGTCGGAAGGCGGGCACCCACGGAGGGGAGAACCCAGGGGCGTCCCGACCTGGCCGTAAGTGGGCTCCAGGAGGCCCGAGATGAAAGGAGCAGGGTTGGAATCCAGAACCCTCCGGGTGGTGATGGCCGAGGACGACGACGATCACGCGCTCCTCATCCGGATGGCCCTCCAGCGGGTGGTGCCGGACGGGGTGGAGCTCCACCGGGCCGTCAACGGGTTGGAGGCCCTGGCCCTGGCCCGGCAGGTTCGGCCGGATCTTCTCCTTCTGGATCTGAGGATGCCCGAGATGTCGGGCCACGAGGTCCTGGAGCACCTGAAGAACGATGAAGAGCTGCGCAGGATCCCGGTGGCGGTCCTCACCTCCTCGGACCGGGAAGACGACATGGCCCGCAGCTACGGTCTGGGCTCCAATCACTTCATCACCAAACCTTCGGATCCTGCCCAACTGGAGGCCCGTTTCCGCACGCTGCTTCGGAACCTCCCGGAACTGGCCCTGATCCGGCGAGGGGCCGGAGGGCTTCTCCCCAGCGCGGTGAGCGCCGAGAGTCCCGAGAGCTTGGCCGCCCGGCGGCTGGTGGCTTGGGGGGCAATCCTGGTGTTGTTGGGGGTGGTCCTGGTCTTCGGCTACTGCAGGGGTGTCCTCCCCTGACCCGAAGGGGGACACCCGCCGGGGCCGGTGTCTTGCCCTTCGGAGCGGCGCCGGCCCCGGTCCTGGTCCCCGGGTCCTAGAGCCGTTCCAGCACCCTGGCCAGGCGTCCCCGGACCTCTTCGGCCAGGGGTTCGATGTCCGTTCTCCCGGTGATCCCGAGCTGGACCTTCGGGTCCAGGACCGCCACCACGGACGTTCCGGCCCTGTCCCCTTCGTACACGATGACGTTGCAGGGGAGGAGGAGCCCGATATCGGTTTCCTGGCTCAAAGCCTGGTGGGCCAGAGGGGGGTTACAGGCTCCCAGGATCTTGTAGGGGCGGAACTCGGCGTTCAGTTTCGCTTTCAGGGTGGCCTTCACGTCGATTTCCGTGAGGACCCCGAAGCCCTCCTTCTGGAGCTCTTCCCGTACCCTCCCCTCCGCCTGCTCCACGGGGATCTCCAGGCTCTTTTTCATTCCGTAGCCAAGGCCTTCCGCGTTCATGGATCCTCCTGGCGAAGTCGGTGTCCTAGGGTGAAGCCGAACGCAACAAGATAACCTCCCCATCAAGTTCTCTCCCCGGGCCGGCCCTTGAGCGACGGAGCCATGGCGATGAGCGGTAGGCCTTCCCGTTCCACCTCTTCTCCTTCCCCCACCCGTTCCCCCACCACCCCGGGGGGGGGAGGGCTGGCCACCCTTTTCCTCCCCATCGAGGGGATGCACTGCGCCGCCTGTGTGCGGAGGGTGGAACGGGTCCTGAACCAGGTGCCGGGGGTGGTGGAGGCGGAGGTGAGCCTGGCCACGGAATCGGCCCGTCTGCGGTTCGCCCCGGGGGCCCTGGACCGGGAGGTTCTCCGGGCCAGGGTGGAGGCAGCGGGGTACCGCCTCAAGGAAGAGACGGGGGAGGATCCGGAAGAGGCTCTCCTGGTCCGGGAGAGGGACCGGGAGCGGGAATACCGGGATCTGATGCGCCGCTTCTGGGGGGGGGTGGTCCTGGGCCTCCCGGCGGTGCTCCTGGGACACCTCCATCTGGTGCCTTTTCTCCACCATGCCCTTCGCCCCGAAGTGGAACGCCTCCTGGCCTTGGCCAGCGGCCTTCTTTGCCTTCCCCTCATGACCTGGGTCGGACGCCGGTTCTTCCGGGGTGCCTGGAGCGCTTTTCGCCAAAGGGAGGCCACCATGGACACCTTGGTGGCCCTGGGAACCGGCTCGGCGTGGGTCTATTCGACGGCGGCGGTCCTCCTGCCGGGTCTTTTCCCCCCCGGCACCGCCCACCCCTTCTACGAGGCCACGGCCGTGGTCATCACCCTGGTCGTCCTGGGACAGGCCCTGGAGGCCCGCGCCCGGGGGCGGACCTCCCAGGCCCTCCGCCGCCTCCTGGACCTGCGGCCCCGGACGGCCCGGGTGCTCCGGGGGGGGGTCGAGGTGGAGATCCCGGCCAGGGAGGTCCAGGTGGGGGATGTGGTGGTGGTGCGGCCGGGGGAGCAGATCCCGGTGGACGGGGTGGTGGTGGAGGGGGAGAGCTCGGTGGACGAATCCATGCTTACCGGCGAATCCCTCCCTGTGGAAAAGCGGCCGGGGGACGGAGTGGTGGGGGGAACCCTGAACGGCTGGGGAAGCTTCCGCCTCCAAGCTCTCAAGGTGGGCCGGGACACGGTCCTGGCCCGGATCGTGGCGTCGGTCCGGGAAGCCCAAGGATCCAAGCCCCGCCTTCAGCGGATGGTGGACGTGGTGGCCTCCTACTTCGTGCCGGTGGTCCTCATGGTGGCGGTCATGACCTTCGCCCTCTGGTACACCTTCGGCCCGGAACCCCGCCTGAACCACGCCATGGTGGCCGCAGTGGCGGTTTTGGTGATCGCCTGCCCCTGCGCCCTGGGGTTGGCCACACCCCTCAGCGTGATGGTTTCGGTGGGGAAGGCTGCGGAGTGGGGGATTCTGGTGCGGGACGGCGATGCCCTCCATGCCGCCCGGCGAGTGGACACGGTGGTTCTGGACAAGACGGGGACCCTCACCCGGGGCCTGCCGGAACTCACCGAGGTGCGGCCCGCTCCTGGCGTAGGGGCGGAGGAACTCCTGGCCGTGGCCGCGGCGGCCGAAGAGGGATCCGAGCACCCGCTGGCCCGGGCCGTGGTGGAAGGGGCGCGGAGCAGGGGCATCCGGTGGCCCCGAGCCGAGACCTTCCAGGCGGTGGCGGGCCGGGGGGTGCGGGCCCGGGTGGGGGGAGTGGAGGTTTGGGTGGGGAGGCCGGACGCGGCGGTGGAGGAGGGGTGGGGACAGGGAGGGGAACGGGTGGCGGAAGAGCTGGCTCGGGCAGGGAAGACGCCGGTACTGGTGGTCCGAAGCGGCGTTGTTCTGGGGGCCCTGGGGATCTCGGACCCTCCCAGGCCCGAGGCCGCCCGGGTGGTGGCCTGGCTGCGAGCTCGGGGGTACCGGGTCCTCCTGGTGACGGGGGACCACCGCGGGGTGGCCACCGCAGTGGCGGAGGAAGTGGGGATCGGCGAGGTCCTGGCAGAACTCCTCCCCGAGGACAAAGCTGCCAAGATCCGGGAACTCCAGTCCCAGGGCCATCGAGTGGCCATGGTGGGGGACGGAATCAACGACGCCCCGGCCTTGGCCCAGGCCGACGTGGGAATCGCCATGGGCTCGGGTACCGACGTGGCGCGGGAAGCCGGGGACATCCTTCTGCTGAAGAACTCCCTCGTTCCCCTGGTCCACACCCTGGAGCTGGCTCGGGCGGCGGTCCGGAACATCCGCCAGAACCTGGCGGGTGCGTTCTTCTACAACGTGCTGGGAATCCCCGTGGCGGCGGGTGCCCTCTACCCGCTGACGGGGTTTCTCCTGTCGCCGGCCCTGGCGGGCGCCGCCATGGCCTTCAGCTCCGTCACCGTGGTGGGCAACGCCAACCGGCTTCGCTTCTTCCGGCCCTCTTTCCCGGGGTGGGAGGAGCGTCCCCCCGCGGGAGGGGAGGGGAGCGGATCATGAGGCTGGACGTGGTCGTGGTGAACGTGGGAGCGGTGTTCCTCCTGGGGGCCATTGCCTGGTACTTCCGGCTCTTCCGCCGGGAATAGTCCATCGTCCAGGGGGGCAACACCCAAAGGCGTCCGCCCCCGGCCGGAGGTGGGGGAGGACGCCCGGTCCGGCGCCGGAGCCCCGTTGATCCCGCCCGGCGGGGCCGGTATCCTTGTCCCGTCTCTTCGAGCTCTTCGGGCTCCCCTGTTTCGTCAAGCCTCGCCCGACTCCATGGCGGCAGTGTCCCAGGAGCAAGACACTCCCTTGATGCAGCAGTGGAGGGAGATCAAGGCCCGCCACCGGGACGCCCTGGTCTTCTTCCGGGTGGGGGATTTCTACGAGCTCTTCTTCGGAGATGCCGAAGAGGGAGCCCGCCTCCTCGGCCTCACCCTGACCTCCCGGAACAACGGTGCCGCCGCCCGCGTCCCCTTGGCGGGGATCCCCGCCAAAGCCCTGGACGAGTACCTGGGCCGGCTTATGAAGCTGGGCCGCCGGGTGGCCCTCTGCGAGCAGGTGGAGGATCCGGCCTCGGCCAAGGGCATCGTGCGGCGGGAGGTCACGGAAACCTTCACCCCCGGCACCCTCGTCCAGGAACAGCTGCTGGCGGCCAAGCGAAACCAGTACCTGGTGGCTCTCGTGCCGGGAGCGGCGGGGAGGTGGGCCTTGGCCGGACTGGATCTGTCCACCGGCGAGGTGGAGGGGACGGTGGTGGGGGAGGAGGGGCTCGAAGCCGAACTGGGCAGGCTGGAGCCGTCGGAACTCCTGTTCCCCCGGGGTCTGTTGCCGGTGATGGAGGCGAAGCCGCCGTGGCTTTCCCCTGCTGTGCCCCTCACCGCCCGGGACGACTGGCTCTTCCACCCTGCCCAGGCTCGGGAAGAGCTCGCCAGGACCTACCGGGTGCATTCCCTGGAGGGCTTCGGTTTCCTCCCGGACGAGGAGGACCTGATCCGGGCCTTGGGAGGGCTGTTGGCGTATGTGAGGGAAGTCCGCCCCGGGGGGGTGGTCCACCTCCGACCTCCCCGCCTCCGGCGCTCCGGTTCCGCCATGATCCTGGACGAGATGACCCGCAGGAACCTGGAGCTGGTGGAGCCTTTACGGCCCGGGGAGGGGGGGACTCTCCTGGAGGTGTTGGACGACACCATGACGGCGATGGGGGGCCGACGGTTGCGGAGGTGGGTGCTGGCCCCCCTCCTCGAGGTCGGCGAGATCTGGGCCCGGCAGGAGGCGGTGGAGGAACTTCACCGGGAGGGCGAACTCCGCCGGCGCCTCCGGGAGGCCCTCCGGGGGATGGGCGACCTGGAACGGTTGGCGGGGAAGGTGGGAACCGGTCGGGCGGGCCCCAGGGACCTCCTGGCGGTCCTGGCTGCCCTCCGGACCCTTCCGGCCCTCCAAGGGTTGGCACCCCGGACTTCCTCGCCCCTTCTGCGGTCCACCCTGGAGGGCATGGACCTGTTGGAGGATCTCCGGGGGCTCCTGGAAGCGGCCCTTTCCCCCGAGGCCCCTCCCAACCTTCAGGACGGCGGAGTGATCCGGGAAGGGTTCGACGCCGAACTGGACGAACTCCGGCGGGTGCGGGACGGCGCCCGGGAGTTCATCGCCTCCCTCCAGGCCAGGGAGCGGGAGCGGACGGGGATCGCCTCCCTCAAGGTGGGCTTCAACAAGGTTTTCGGGTACTATCTGGAGGTAACCCGCCCGAATCTGGACAGGGTCCCCCCCGACTACGTCCGGAAGCAGACGTTGGTGGGAGCCGAGCGGTTCTACACCCCCGAACTCAAAGAGTGGGAGGAAAAGGTTTTCGGGGCCGAGGACCGGATCC
Source organism: Gemmatimonadota bacterium (assembly GCA_030550695.1). Taxonomy (GTDB): domain Bacteria; phylum Gemmatimonadota; class Gemmatimonadetes; order Longimicrobiales; family Gaopeijiaceae; genus JAUQOX01. The sequence goes on from JAUQOX010000102.1 coordinate 7,781, forward strand.
TGGCCCTGGAGACCGAGATCTTCGGCCGGGTGAGGGGGGAAGTGGCGGAACGGCTCGCCCGGCTCCAGGAGACGGCGGAGCGGTTGGCCCTCCTGGACGTCCTCGCCGCCCTGGCGGAGGTGGCCCGCCGCCGAGGGTACGTGCGCCCCGAGGTCCACCAGGGTTTCCGCCTGGAGATCCGCCAGGGACGGCACCCCGTGGTGGAAGCCGTCCTGCCCTCGGGAACCTTCATCCCCAACGACCTGGTCCTGGACGAGGACAAGCGGATCGTCATCCTCACCGGGCCCAACATGGCCGGCAAAAGCACGGTGCTGCGGCAGGTGGGCCTCATCCAGCTCCTGGCCCAGATCGGCGCCTTCGTCCCCGCCGCCTCGGCCCGTCTGGCCGTGTGTGACCGGATCTTCACCCGGGTGGGAGCTTCCGACGCCCTGGCCAGGGGACAGTCCACCTTCATGGTGGAAATGAACGAGACCGCCGCCATCGTCCATGGGGCTACGGAACGAAGCCTCGTCCTTCTGGACGAAATCGGCAGGGGTACCTCGACCTACGACGGGGTTTCCATCGCCTGGGCGGTGACGGAGTTCCTCCACGAGCGGATCGGGGCCAAGACGATCTTCGCCACCCACTACCACGAGCTCACCCAGCTGGGGGATCTCTTACCCCGGGTCCGGAACCTGAACGTGGCTGTGCGGGAGGTGGGGGACGACATCGTGTTTCTCCGGACCCTGGAGGAAGGGGGCGCCGATCGCTCTTACGGGATCCACGTGGCCCGCCTGGCCGGACTCCCTGCCGAGGTCATCGAGCGGGCCCTGGAGATCCTGCGGCAGCTGGAAGGGGCCCACTCCGGGGGGGGCGAAGGGTTGGGAAGGCGGGGCCGCCACCGTCCCCCGTCCCAGCCTCCCCCTTCCCAACTTTCCCTCTTCGCCGGCACCGACCACCCCGTGTTGGTCCGTCTCCGGGAGACGGAGGTGGAACGACTTACGCCCCTGGAGGCTATCAACCTCCTGGCGGAACTACGGAACCGACTCCTGAGGGAGGATACCGAGCGGTGAAAGGCCTTCTTCGATGGGGCTTGGTGGGCGTCGTGCTCCTTGGGTGCGACGGCAGGGGAGAAATGGAGGAACCTACCCCCCTCTATGGGGAGGTCCCTGTCCAGTATCCCTTGGACCTTTGGGATGCCGGGGTGGAAGGGGAAACCCTCCTCCGGGTCCGGGTGACGGAGGTGGGGGAGGTGGACAGTGTGGAGGTGCTCCGGGGAAGCGGCTATCCGGCGCTGGATTCGGCGGCGGTGCGGGGGGCGAGGGAGCTGCGGTACACGCCGGCCAGGGTGAACGGCAGGCGGATCTCCGTCTGGGCCAAGGTGCCGGTGCACTTCCGCCGGGACGACGGGAAGGGTGGCGGGGAGGACGGAGACCGGGCCGGAGATCGGGGACAACCTGGAAGGGGACCAGAGTGAAGATCGTCGTTCTCATGGGGGGGGTGTCGGGCGAGCGGGCGGTCTCGTTGGCCTCCGGGGTCCAGGTGGCCCGCGGGCTCAGGGAAGCGGGCCACGAGGTGGTGGCGGTGGACACCTCCAGGGGAGTTCTGACGCCCCAAGAAGAAGCCCGCCTCCTCGAGGCCGGGGTCATGGGTGCCGGGGGCGCCGGCGATCCCGGCGGGAAAACCCCCGCCCCTCCCCCCGCCGGAGGCGTCACCCACCCTGGCCTCCTGGCCGAGGGACGGCTCCCC
>JAUQOX010000103.1 GCA_030550695.1 Gemmatimonadota bacterium
AACCACCCCCACCGCCACGGAAAGCCAAAAGGCCACCGTGGGGAGACCCCGGCTGGGGCTCCCGCGGCCTGGCGGCCCGGCCTCCCGCCGGCCCGATCCTCCCCTTGTCCACCGTAGCCTGGACACTGCTGCCCTCCTCGAGCCCATACCCCCTGACCGTCTCGGGGACGAGCGGGGATCCTGCCACCCCAATATAATCGCAGGATTCGAGTCGGAGCCGGTGCGGCCCGACGGGTGGCGGATCCCTTTTCCACTTCGGGGTACCCCCCTTGGGGAAGTCTCCGCCTCCTCCGTACCCCAACCCAGAGCCGGCCCCGACTGCCATGGACCCCAAATTCCAGGTAACGGTTCGCTACGGGTTTCGAACCCTTCGGTACCTTACCCTGTTCGTCGAAGCACCGGACGCCGCCGGTGCCCTTCGGGCGGCAGCGGAGGAGATCCCTCCGGAAATCGTCTCGGAGGTGGATCTCGTAGAATTGCGGAAGGCACCAGCCTCGCTGGATGAGGGGGGCAGCCGCCCCCCCCGGGCGGGGCTTTCTTGAACAAGGAGAACACCATGGGTCTTGCCGTTCTTGCGGTTTTCATCCTCGTGGGAGGTGCCGGCCTCCTGGCCGTGGCGCCCGCCCTGGGGAGGCGGGGGGGGAGTTTGCGCCTCTTGGGGTATCTGGTCATGGGCCTAGGGGTGCTGGTGGCCGGCCTCAACGCCGTGGTCCTCATCGGGGTGGGGGAGGTGGGGGTCGTGCACTTCCTCGGCAAGGTAAGCCCCCGCCCCCTGGAGCAGGGAGTCCACCTGGTGAACCCCTTCGCCACGGTGGAAAAGATGTCCATCCGGGAGCAGGCCTTCCCCCCGGACGGCGGTGTGGAGCGCATCGAGGCCCAAACCTCCGAGCAGCTCAACGTGCAGTTGGAGATCTCTTTGCTCTACCGCATCGAGGGAGCCAATGCCCCGGATCTTTTCCAGCGGATCGGCACCGAGCGGCAGATCACCAGCCGGATCGTGTTGAACGCCGTCCGCAACGGCGTGCGGGACGCCGTGGCCACCAAGTCCATCAACGAGATCTTTTCCCCCAATCGCCGGGAACTGGCCCTGGCCATGCGGGAGGCCATCCAGGCCAAGGCGGGGGACCGCATCCAGGTCATCGACGTCTTCGTGCGGGAGGTGCAGGCCCCTCCCCGGGTACGGGAGGCCATCGAAGAGAAACTCCAGCGGGAACAGCAGGTGGCCGCCGAACGTTTCCAGACGGAGATCATCCAGGAACGGGCCAAGCAAAAAGTGGAAGAGGCCAAGGGAATCGCCGAAGCCCAGCGGATCATCTCCCAGGGCTTGACACCCGAGTACCTCACCTTCTTCTACATCCAGCAACTCACCAACATGCCGCAAGGCACGGTGGTGTACGTTCCCACGGAAGGAGGGATTCCCCTGATCCGGTCGTTGGAGATCCGGCGATAAACCGACCCTGCCGAATTAGGCCCGCCCGCAACCCGAGGGCGGAGACCCACCCTTCTCCCCCCCGTGAGGCACGCCGGTAGGAGCGTCATGGCAGCCGTACACCCCGAGGCACCCAGCCCCGACAACCCGGCCCCCCTTCGCCGGAAACGCCTGGCGCGTCGCTTCCTCACCACAGGCTTCCTGGTCGCCGTCGGGTTCCTGGTCTTCTCCTGCAGCGGGTGTTCACCCTTGTACCTGGCCAAGGCCGGCCTGGCCCAGTGGGAGATCCTGGCCGCCCGCCGACCCATCCCCGAGGTGGTGGCCGACCCCCGCACCGACCCGGAAACCCGGCGAAAGCTCCTCCTGGCCCAACAGGCCAGGGCCTTTGCCCGGCACATTTTAGGTATGGACGTGGGAGAGCAGTACACCACCTACGCCTCCCTGGCGCGGGACACCCTGGCCTGGGTCCTCTCGGCGGCTCCCGCGGATCGGCTGGAGCCCAAGACGTGGTGGTTCCCCGTCGTGGGGCGGGTGCCTTACCTAGGCTATCCTTCCCGCAAGGCCGCCGAAAAGGCCCGGGCCAAGCTGGACGCCCGAGGATTCGACACCTACCTGCGCCCCACCTCGGCCTTCAGCACCCTGGGTTGGTTCTCCGACCCGGTGCTTTCCACCTTCTTGGACGACGACGACGTGGGGCTGGTTGAGACCATCCTCCACGAGTTGGCCCACGTGCACCTCTGGATCCCCGGCCAGGTGCAGTTCAACGAGAGCTTCGCCACCTTCGTGGGGCATGTGGGCGCCATCCGGTTTTTCTGTGGGCCCGAGGCCCCCCCCCGACCGCCCCCCCCTTGCCTCGAGGCCCGTCGGAGGTGGCAGGAGACGCTGGCCTTCTCGGCCTTTCTCGACGCTTTCCTTTCCGATCTTGCCGCGATCTACGGCCGGGAGGACCTGAGCCGCGAGGGGAAGCTCCGGGAAAGGGAAAGGCTCCGGGAAGCGTGGCGAAGGAAGATGGAGACCGACAGCGCCGCACCACCCCCCGTGACCGCCTTCCTCCGGCATCCCGTCAACAACGCCTCGCTGATGGCCCGCATCCAGTACTACCACCGCCTGGATGATTTCCAGCGGTATCTGGAGGAGAGTGGAGGCGACCTGGCACGGATCCTGGTCGAACTGAAGGCTCGCCCGACCCGAGAGGATGACCCCTTCTCGGCCCTTCTCCGGCGGCAAGGGGGAGCCGAGGGGGCCGGCACGCCGGGATCCTGAGGGTGGAGAAAACCGCAAGACGAATAAGGGAAACCTCTTATTGAGGGGGAGGAAGTCCCTTTCTAGCCTTCTATCAGGCCGGAAGAGAAGGGGCCGACCCGCCGTGGAAGGCCCGGCCCGGTGTTGAAGGTTTCCCGCTGGTAACAGGCACGAGGAAAGCCATGACCGGAAACGAAACCCCCCTGGCGGGCGGCAACGCCCGGGTTCTGGAGGAGCTCCGTCGGATCCCTCTGACCCAGGATCTGGGGAAGAGCCGCCTCCAGAGGATGGCGGAAGTTGCCCGCATCGAGGACTACGACGCCGGCAAGGTGTTGTTCCGTCAAGGAGAACCGGCCGATCACCCCCGGGTGGTCCTTTCCGGCCTGGTCTCCTTGGTGGTCAACGTCCCCCACAAAGGGGAGATCGTGGTGGCCACCGTCTCCGAGGGCGAACTGCTGGGCTGGTCCGCTCTTCTTCCCAATCACCGTTGGAGTTCTTCGGCCCGCACCGCCCGGGCCACCCGCTGCCTCGTCTTCGATGGTCCGGCGCTTCGGGAGTTGATGGAGCTGGACCACGAGCTGGGCTATCAGATCCTTCGGGTGGCCTTCGAGATCGCCGCCAGCCGCCTCGGAGATCAATTCCTCCAAGCTCTGGACATGTTCGGCTATGACCGCTCCTGAATCCTCCGCAGCACCCCTCTACCGCCTCGAAGAGGCGGGTCTTGCCCTGCTCTTGGAGGGGCTCCGAAGGGATGGGTACCGATTGGTCGGGCCGGTGGTGCGGGACGGGGCCATCCGGCTCCAGCGCATCGAGGGAATCTCCGACCTGCCTCGGGGATTCGTGGACGAGCAGGCACCGGGAACCTACCGGCTCCGGAGCTCGGGCAATGGGCGCCTCTTCGCATGTCGCCCCGGACCCCAGTCCTGGAAGCGCCATCTTTTCCCTCCTCGGGAACCCGTGGTTCAGCTCAAGCGCCACGGCGACAGCCTGGAATGGCGGCGGCCTGTGGTGGAAGACCCTCCCATGGCCTTCATCGGGGTACTCCCCTGTGATCTGGCGGCCATCCGGATCCAGGACCGGGTCTGGATGGAGGGGCCGTTTCAGGAGACACGGTACGTGGCGCGGCGACGCAACACGTTCATCGTCGCCGTGAACTGCCTCGAACCCGGCCAACTCTGCTTCTGCGCGTCCATGGGCACGGGCCCGAAAGCGGGTCAGGGCTTCGACGTGTGTCTGACGGAGCTGGACGGTGCCTTTTTCTTGGAAGTGGGCTCCGAGCGGGGAGAAGCGGCCGTGGCTTCTCTCCCTCTGAGGGAAGCCTCCGAGGAAGAGCGGCGCCGGCTTCAAGAAAGCTTGAAGCAAGCCCGCCTGCGGATGGGGCGGACGCTCGAAACCCGAGGCTTGGGAGGGACCCTCTTCGGGAACATCGAGCATCCCCGCTGGGAGGAGGTGGCCAAACGCTGCCTTACCTGCGGCAACTGCACCCATGTCTGCCCCACGTGCTTTTGCCTCAACGTGCGGGAGACGGGCACCCTCGCTGACGGACGCCAAGATCGGGAAAGGTTTTGGGATTCCTGTTTCTCGTTGGACCATTCCATGATTCACGGGGGGTATTTCCGCCACACCCCCAAACAGCGCTACCGGCAGTGGCTGACCCATAAGCTCGGTGCCTGGCCCTCGCAGTTCGGTACGGTGGGGTGCACGGGATGCGGGCGGTGTATCGCCTGGTGCCCGGTGGGGATCGACATCACGGAAGAGGCCACAGCCATCCGTAAGACCAGCCGCGGGCACGTGCGGATGCCCCAGCCCCGTTCCGCTCCTGTCCGAGCCGGGGATCCCCTGGTCCCCACCCCTGCCCAGGTCAAAGGGGTGCGTCAAGAGACTCCCGACACAACCACCCTTTGGGTGGAGCCCACGGGGCCCTTCCATTGGAAACCCGGCCAGTTCAACATGCTCTCCATCCCTGGTGTGGGAGACGTCCCCATCTCGATCTCGGGTCAGGAAGGGTCCGGAATCCTCCATACGATCCGGGCCGTGGGGAAGGTCACCCGGGCCCTCACCAGCCTTCAGCCGGGTGCCCTGTTGGGCATCCGCGGCCCCTTCGGAACCTCGTGGCCCCTACGGGCAGTCCGGGGGCGCATCGTCACCGTGGTGGCCGGCGGGATCGGTCTCGCCCCCTTAAGAGGCGCCATAAGGGTCATGGCTGCCCATCCCCGGCACTACCCATGGGTCCGCCTGATCTACGGCGCGCGTACCCCGGCGGACCTCCTCTACCCGGAGGAACTGGAGCTGTGGCGGCAACTCCTCCACATGGAGGTGGAGGTCACCGTGGACCGGGCAACGCCGGACTGGACAGGCAACGTAGGGGTGGTGACCAAGTTGCTCCGGGCCGGTCGGAAGGTGCGCCCGGACGGGGTGTATCTGGTCTGCGGCCCGGAAATCATGATGATGGTGGTGCTGGAGGAGCTCCGGGCTGCCGGTGTGCCGGAAGAGCACATCTATCTGTCCCTGGAACGGAACATGAAGTGCGGCGCCGGCTTCTGCGGACGCTGCCAGAAAGGCCCCTTCTTCCTCTGCAAGGACGGACCTGTATTCCGCTATGACCGCATCTCCTTTGTATTCAGGCACGCAGGTCTCTAGGGTGGAAACCCCTGCGGCGCAAGGGGCAACGGAGCTCGGCGTCGATCCCACGGAAAAAGACGCCCGAGGTGGGCGCCCGCGACTGGGTGTCTTCAAGTTCGCGTCATGCTCCGGCTGTCAGGGTGTGCTTCTCAGTTGCGAAGATGAACTCCTGGCATTGGCCGATGCCCTGGAGATCCTATACTTCCCCGAGGCCTCGTCGCATCTCCAGGAAGAGGGGCCCTTCGATCTTGCCCTGGTGGAAGGCTCCATTTCGGCTCCCGAGCATCTGGAACAGATCCAAAAAATCCGGGCCCGCTCCAAGACCCTGGTGACCATCGGAGCCTGCGCCACCTCCGGCGGTATCCAAGCCCTCCGGAACTTCGGAAACCTGGACGATTTCGTCCATCGGGTCTACCCTCGACCGGAGTTCATCGCCGCCCTGGCCACCTCCACTGCGGTAGCCGAGCACGTCAAGGTGGACTATGAGCTGAGGGGGTGCCCCATTTCGAAACGCCAGCTTCTGGAGCTCATCACCGCCATCCTCCTGGGCCGGCGGCCGGAAATTCGCAACGAAAGCCTGTGCCTGGGGTGCAAGCGCTATGGATATGTGTGCGTCACGGTAGCCCATGGCCTTCCTTGCCTGGGGCCGGTGACGATGAACGGGTGCGGAGCCCTATGTCCGTCGGTGGGGAGGGGGTGTTACGGATGCTTTGGGCCCAAGGAAGGGGCCAATACGGAGGCCATGGCGCAACGGATGCTGCAACTGGGTATGTCCAAAGACGACGTACGGAATGCATTCCGTTTCATCACCGGCTATGCTCAGGCTTTCCGTGAGGAGAGCGCACGCCATGAATGAGCAGATGAACGGCAAGGTTTCGAAGGAACACGACGGAACCCGAACCTTCCGGGTGGAAATGCTTACCCGCGTAGAGGGTGAGGGCCGATTCCATCTGGAGGTGAAGGACGGCCAGGTCCGAAAGGCTATTCTTCACATTTTCGAACCGCCGAGGTTCTTCGAAGGCTTCCTGGTGGGCCGTTCCCTTTTTGAGGTCCCCGATATCACGGCGCGGATTTGCGGTATCTGCCCCGTGACCTACCAGATGAGCAGTACGCGGGCCTTGGAAGCCATTTTGGGGATCACGCCCTCCACAGGAATCCGGAAACTCCGGCGCCTCATGTATTGCGCGGAATGGATCGAGAGCCATGCTCTCCATATCTTTTTGCTCCATGCGCCGGACTTTCTTGGATATGCCAGCGCCCTCGAGATGGCCCGTGATCATCGTGGGCTGGTGGAAACGGCCCTGCGCATGAAAAAGGTGGGAAACAGTCTCCTCGAGGCTATAGGAGCCCGGGCCATCCACCCGGTGTCGGTGCGGGTAGGAGGATTCACCAAGCCCCCAAGCCCCAGAAGGCTCCAGGCGCTCCTTCCGGAATTGGAGTGGGGATTGGAAGCGGCACAGGAGACCGTCACGATCACCAACAGCCTTCCGATGCCGGAATTTCAACAACCCTATGTCTTCGTGGCGCTGGACGGAGGAGCGGATTACCCCCTGGAGTGGGGAGAGCAGATCGCTGTCAGCGGACGGGATCCGGTGCCGTTGGGGGAGTTTGAAAAGGTCTTCATCGAGGAACAGGTGGACCGGTCCCCGGCCTTCCATTGCCGCCTGCCGGACGGCACTCCCTACCTCACCGGGCCCATGGCTCGCCTGAACCTATTTGCTGATAGGCTCCATCCTCGAGCCCAAGAGGCTCTGGAGAGGACCGGCTTGACCCTGCCGGTGCTCAACCCCTACCGCTCCATCGTGGTCAGGGCTGTGGAACTGGTTCATGCCTTCGCCGAGGCGGTGGATCTCGTGCGGGAATACACTCCGCCGGAACCGCCTTATTTCGAGGCGCCCCTCAGGGCCGGTGAAGGTTTCGGAGCCACCGAGGCCCCCCGGGGGCTGCAGTATCAGCGTTACCGGGTGAATGACGCCGGCATCGTCCAAGAGGCTCGCATCGTTCCTCCCACCTCGCAGAACCAGCCGCGGATCGAGGCTGACTTGGCAGGGCTGGGACCCGAACTGCTGGCTATGAGTCAGGAGGAGGCAACGCTCCGTTGCGAACAGCTCATCCGCGCCTATGATCCTTGCATTTCCTGTGCAACCCACTTTTTGAAGTTGGACATCAGGGAGGTGGAGGACTGAGGGTCGGATCCATAGGGTCATGACCGGTGGAACGCTGATCCGCATCGTGGCCCTCGGCAATCCCGACCGGGGCGACGACGGGGCCGCTCTGCGGGTGGCGGCAAACCTCCATGACGAAGCCCCCGTGTACCTGGCGGGAAGACCTGGGGTGGGTCTCTTGCATTTGCTTCCCCCGAACGATCTTGTTTTGCTTCTTGACGTCACCGTCTCGGGCGCACCTCCGGGTACTCTCCACCTGCTTAGGCTTGAAACCTTGTCCCCCCAACTCCTCCCTGACCGTCGGGTCTCGTCCCACGGTTTTGGCGCTGCCGAAGCCCTGGCTTTGGCCAGAGCTTTGGGCCTGCCTTTCGCTCGCGGGTTCTTTTTGGGGATCGAGGGTGCCTCTTTTGATATTGGGAGTTCTTTCTCCCCGCAGGTGGAAGCAGTTCTGCCCTTGGCGGAAGCAAAGGCCCGCTCAGCCCTTCACCAGCTCCGGACAGGGGCAGCGGAGGCTTGGTTCTCCCCGTCGCCTCCCTTCACCGAGGGGGGAGCTCCTTAGGCATCCCGCCAAGCTCCCGCTCCGATTGGCTCCCGAGGTCGGCCATGCACATCGCCGATGGAATCGTGGCCCCAGAGATTTGCCTGGTCGCCAACGGCGCTACCCTGGGCGGTCTTTTCCTCACCGGCCGACGGGTTGCCCCGGACGAAATCGTCACCATGGCGTTCGTCGGTGCCGCGCTTTTCGCCGTGGGTCTCTTACACTTTCCGCTGGTGGGCACCTCGATGCATTTGTCCCTTCTGGGCCTCGGCGGAATCTTGTTGGGGAAACGGATCCTCCCTGCTTTGTTTCTGGCTCTCCTTCTGCAGGCCCTCCTCCTGCAGCATGGGGGGCTCTTTTGTCTGGGCCTCAATACCCTGAACATGGCCACCGGGGCCCTCCTTGCTTCGGGCGTGTGGCGAACGAAGCGGGGACCGGAGCCCCTTCGAGCTCTCCTGGCCGGTTTTCTGGCCATAGTAATCCCCGCTTTCCTGGTGGGGCTGGAATTCCGCCTCAGCGGCTACGGCCCCGGCATGTGGTACCTGCTTCCCCCCTACGTGGCAGTGGCCGTCATCGAGGGCTTGCTTACCGCAGCGGCTGTGGCTTTCCTGCGAAAAGTACAACCCGAGATTTTCGCTGATACCTTCGGAAGAACACTCCGGTAGAGAGGAACGCCATGGAGCTTCTTCGCAAAGAATTCACCTGGGTCTTACTGGTGTTGACCCTCGGCGTGCCGGGAGTCCGGGCTTCTCTTTCCGCCCTTCCCCCTCACGGCCTGGTCGTCCGTCTCTGGCAGGAGGGTCGGATCGTGCTGGTTTCCGTCGCCTACGAAAGCGGGACACCCGTAGCGGGAGCCCAGGTGACCGCCACGGGGCCGGCCGGCCAGGAGCCCTACCTGGTGGGCGTCACAGATCCCGCCGGCCTGTTCGCCTTTGTCCCCGATCAGCCGGGCGTGTGGCGGGTGGTGGCCGACGATGGGCGGGGGCATCGCCGGGAAACCACCCTCGACGTCCAACCGCCGGATCTCCCCTCCACGGCTTCGACCCCCCAAGCGCCTGCCGGCGAAGACTCCCTCCTCTGGCCCCTGGTTACCGGACTTGCCCTTATCCTTGCCCTGGCAGGTTTCGCCTATGGGGTCTCGGCCCGCAGGCAGGTCACCTGATTCCGGCCCACCGCACGGGATGAGCGCCAAGGCCAGAGTGATTCTGGCGTTGGGGGGGTTGGTCGCCGTTCTGAGCGAGCCTCCCGGGGAGCTCGAAGCCTTCGTCGGGTACTATGCCTTGATCGCCCTGCTTCTCTGGGTCTCCAAGGTCTCTCTTCGGTTCTTGGTGGTCCGTTGGGGGGGGGTGGTGCCTATTCTGGCTTTGGCCTCCCTCCTGATCTTGATCTCCTCCAGTGCACCTCCTACTGTTGCTTTTTCCGTCCTGCTTCGCGGGCTTGCCGCTGTGGCCCTGGTCGCCTTTCTCATGGCGCCAGGGGATGCAGGAG
>JAUQOX010000104.1 GCA_030550695.1 Gemmatimonadota bacterium
CGATCCACGCCCGGAACCTCACGGGGCAAGGCGGCCAAGGTGTGGGGAAGAGCCGCCTCTTCGTCGAAGCAAGGGATTTGGATGACGAGTTTCAACGGGCCCTCCCGACTCGGGACCTCATGGCACCTGTTCCACCCCACCACCCGGCGTCCCTGCTCCCCCTACCCCACCCCCGGGCGGGGGAGATCCCGAATCTCCCGGAGGAGAGCATACCGGTCCCCACCCAGCCGCGCCACCGGCTTGAGACTCCAGGGATCCACCAGGAAGCTGCCGGGGAGGAGAACGAGGCGGGGAGAGAGATGTACCCTCCGGACTTCCCCGATGACGAGGACGTTGGCCCCCCCTCCCAGGGGGACCTCCCGAAAGAGGGTGCACTCGAGGCACGCCGGGGCTTCGGCCACCCGGGGGGCCGCCACCGCCTCACCCTCCACCGGCGTGACCCCGGCCAGGGCGAACTCGTCCACCTCCGCCGCCACCTCGGCCGAAGAGGCGTTCATGGCCTCCAGGAGGTCTTCGGAGCAGATGTTGACGCAAAAGGCGCCCGAGGCCCGGATGTTGCGCAGGGTATCCTTGGGCTGCCCCCTCCGGGCGCCGATGGAAGCCCCCACCAGGAAGGGGGTGGAGGACAGGGCGGCGAAATAGCTGAAAGGGGCCAGGTTGGGGGTCCCTTCGGGGGACCGGGTGGAGATCCACCCGATGGGGCGAGGAACCACGAGGGAGGTGAGAAGCTGGTAGCGCTCCCGATCGGAGAGGCCCTGGGGATCCAGGGGAGAAGGGGGCGGAGGGGGGGGAGGGCTCTTCATTGGGCCACGGGGACCGTGAGGATCTGCCCCACGAAAATCCGGCTGTCTTTGAGGTTGTTCCGGGCCTTGAGTTCCTCGACCGTCACCCCGTGCTTCCGGGCAATGGTCCAGAGGGTGTCGCCCCGGCGGACCTGGTAGGGGAGGCCCTCGGCCGACGCCACCCGTACCTGGCTCCGGGAGCCTTGCAACGCCTCCACATAGCGGGCATAGGGTCGGGGGAAAACCGCCACATGGTAGTGGGGAGGGTTCCTCTCCAGGGTAGCGTCCAGGACCCCGGCCCTTTCCAGGGAGAGGAGGGTCTCTTCCAGCCACCTCCGGCAGGCGGCGGAACCGCTCCTTCGGATGTCCACTGCCATCCCGGTGGGGTGAACCGACAAGGACGAAGCGTTCCAGGGCTGCCGGTTCTGGGGCCGCGTCAAACTCGTCACCACCAGCCGTTCCCCGCAGGCCCTGCGATACTGGGCCGAGAGCCTCTGCAGGAAGGTGGCCACCTCGGGCCGGGCGAAGGGAAAGGACACCTCGGCGAGGTCCAGGTCCGGGCTGGGTTTCACCCGAACCAGGTGCCCCGCCCTCACGTACCGTTCCACCTGGGCCGGCGTCTCCAGGAAGGTGAAACCGTGCTCCATGGCCACCCGGTACTGCCGGTCCACGGACTCCGGCGAGCCCTTCAAGGATTGGCCCCCCAAAGGGCGAGGGAACATCCCGCCTCCCGTGAGGGCCACGGGAAGGGACAAGAAGAGGACAAGGCGAAGGAGCGGGGCGGCGAGGTTCCGGTCTTTCGTCATGGCCAAGAGGGGATGAGGGGGTGGACATAGAGACGGTGTCGGGGAGCCCGACACGGGGGCCCCCCGAAGGACCGTCTCCATGAGTAAACATTTGTTCCTACCCGCACAAGCCTCCGCACCGGGGTGGGAGCCGTCGCCGCCGGGGTTCGGGGGAAGCTTGGCAGGAGCGGGGCTCCGGCGCCGTTCCGGTCAGACGCCCTTGACCCAGCCCCCGCGGTGCCGGGCGAACTTCTCCGCCACCTTGTCCCAGTTCACCACGTTCCAGAAGGCCTGAATGTATTCGGGACGCCGGTTCTGATACTTCAAGTAGTAGGCATGCTCCCACACATCCAGACCGAGGATGGGGGAGTGACCCGTCATGAGGGGGCTGTCCTGGTTGGGGGTGGAGAAGAGTTGGAGCTTCCCGAAGGGGTCTACGGCCAACCAGGCCCAACCGGACCCGAACCGGCCCGCTGCCGCGGCGGAAAACTTTTCCTTGAAGGCCTCGAAGGAGCCGAACTCGGCGTCCAGGGCCGCGGCCAGCTCACCCGAAGGGCTCGAACTGCCCCCGGGGGTCAGGATCTCCCAAAAGAGGGTGTGGTTGTGGTAACCGCCCCCGTTGTTCCGAACCGCCTCCTGGATTTCGGCGGGGAGCCCGTGGAACCCCCGGAGAAGTTGCTCCACCGAAAAACCATGGAAGCGGGGGTGCCCCTCGAGGGCCTTGTTCAGGTTCGTGGTGTAGGCCCCATGATGCTTCTGGTGGTGGATCTCCATGGTCCGGGCGTCGAAATGGGGCTCCAGGGCATCGTAGGGATAGCCGAGCTCGGGGAGCTGGAAAGGATAGCTCATGGTCAGGGTCTCCTTTCTTCCGATGGCAAAAGGGGGTTAGCTTCAGCAGAGAACGACTTCAAGGACCGCCGCCCTTTTACCCCGGCTACGGGAAAGGTTCACCCGGAGGGAAGGCCTCGTGGGGTCTCCGGGGCCGTCCCTTTCCGGGGGGATCCATCTGCCGGGCCGGCGTTCCTCGGCCCCCTACCGAGCCACCCCGCCGTGCCGGGGGGGCGGCCGTTTGGGGGCCGGCTTATGCGGCCGCATGCGCCGTCGGCCCTTGGACCCGGGAGGCAGGATGTTCCACCACTCCGAAGATCCTTCCACCGCTTCCGGTCCCCTCCGGTCCCTCTGGGGGAACAGGAAGCCGGTGGTGGGGATGGTGCACCTCCTCCCCCTCCCCGGCTCCCCCCGGTGGGGAGGGTCCATGAAAGCGGTGCGGGCCCGGGCCCTTCGCGATGCAGCCACCCTGGCGGAGGGAGGGGTGGACGGGGTCTTGGTGGAGAACTTCGGAGACGTGCCCTTCTATCCGCGCCGGGTTCCCCCCGAGACGGTGGCCGCTTTGGCGGTGACGGTGGCGGAGGTGGTGGAGGCGGTGGGCGTCCCTGTGGGAGTCAACGTCCTCCGGAACGATGCCCGGGCGGCTCTGGCCATTGCCGCCGCCACCGGGGCCCGGTTCCTCCGGGTGAACGTCCATCTGGGTCTCATGTTCACCGACCAGGGGGCTGTGGAGGGGCAAGCCCACGAAACCCTCCGCCGCAGGCGGGAACTGGGCATCGAGCCCGCTATCTTGGCTGACCTTTTCGTGAAACACGCCGTGCCCCCTCCCGGTCTTGGCCTGGAAGCAGCTGCCCGGGACCATTGGGAGCGAGGCCTGGCCGATGCCCTGCTCCTCACGGGTCCTGCCACGGGTGCCGGTGTGGAGGTGGGGGAGGTGGCCCGGGTCCGAAGGATCCTTCCTCCCGAGGCGCCCCTGTGGGTGGCCAGCGGCGTCACCGCCCGGACCGCCCCCGCCTTTCTGGAGGTGGCCGACGGGCTCATCGTGGGAAGTGCTTTCCAACGGGACGGGAGGGCAGGGGGCGGGGTGGAGGGGGAGCGGGTGAGGACGTTCATGAAAGCTCTGGGGCGCTGAAAACCGTGCGCCCCGAAAGGGTGTCGGGTCCGATCCCGGCCCGGCAGGGGTAGGAAGTTCGGCTGGAGGAGACGCGGTGATGGAGGGGACGATCTCAGCTCCCATCCCCCCCCGGCGGAAAGGTCGCCGGAGGAGAGGTGGGGAGGGCTAGGGATGCCCAGGGGCCCTCGGCCACGACCGGAAGGGAGGAGCCGCCGCCTCCCTCCCCGGAGCCGCCGTGATCCGGTGGAGCTGGACATGGGCCGAGCCCTCAGACTCATGGGGAGGGCCTTGGCACTGCGATGTCCGAACTGCGGGGGGGGGCCGCTCTTCCGGCATTGGATCCGCCCTCTTCCCCACTGTCCCCGGTGCCACCTCCTCCTGGACCGGGGGGAGCCGGACCATTTCCTGGGGAGCTTCACCCTCAACTTTGTCGCGGCGGAACTGCTGGTGGTGGCAGGAACGGGGGTGGGAATCGTCCTCACCTGGCCCGAGGTTCCCTGGGGACGCCTCACCCTGGCCCTGATCGGCCTCATGGCCGTGGCCCCGGTGTTCTTCTACCCCTGGTCCAAGACCCTTTGGCTGGCGGTGGACCTCGTCTTCCGCCCCCTCACCTACAAGGACCTGGCCGGCCACGGAGAGAACCTGCCTAGACCTCCCGAGGAGACGGGGTAGACGGCACGACCTGCCGATGGAGGAGCACGGGTCCCGGGCTTCCCCGCACGACCTTGTCGGCGACACTCCCCAAGAGGAGACGGCTCACCCCACCCCTGCCGTGGGTGGCCAGAGCCAAAAGGTCGGCTTTCAGATCCTCGCTGCACCACAGGATCCCCTCGGCCACGTGGGTTCCCAGCACAACCTGAACCCCCACCTCAAGCCCCGCCTGGCGCAGGGGAAAGGCCCTTGCCTCCAGATATTCCCGGACCGTCCTCGCCTCCCCTTCGGAGTCTGCGGCCTCCCGGCCAGGAGCAGGAGCAAAGGCCGGGCCCAGAAGGAAGCGGGGAGGAATGACCCGGACCAGGGTCATGCGGGCTCCGAACAGACGGGCCAGGCCGGCGGCGTAGGGAAGGACTTCGGCGCTTTGGCGGCTTCCGTCCAAGGTGACCATGAGGTGCTGGAGCCGGGGCAGTTCCGGCGGTGCAGCGGCCTGGGGATCGGCGCCGACCTCGCCCTCCGGCCCCAGGGGGTCGCTCCCCTTGGCCTCGCCCGCATCCTCGGGCCGCACCACCAGGATGGGAGCCGGGGCCCTCCGCAGCAGGCCGTCCGTGACGCTCCCCAGCCAGGCCCGGCGGAAGGGCCCCCGGCCGTGGCTGCTCATCACGACCAGATCGCCCCGGAGTTCCTCCACGCACCGGACCAGGCTCTCCACCACCGGTCCCAGCTCCACCCGGGTCAAGACGGGCACGCCGGGACCGAGGCGGCCAGCACGTTGTTGGAGCTTCTCCAGGTACGCCCTGGCATGCTCCCTGGCCAGGGCCAGGCGGTCCCCCTCCACGCGGGGATCCTCGTCTCCCCCCAACACCTGGGGGATCGGTGTGACCACCGTCACAAGGTGGATCGAGCCCCCGCTCCGGCGGGCCACGGACACGGCCCAGGGCACGGCTCCCTCCCCGAACCCCGAACCATCCAGCGGCACCACGATGGTTTGGAACATACACGACCCTGAGGTCTGCCCAAGGCCGGGACCGACGGCCGGGGGCCCTGGCCGGCCCCTAGGCGGGAACGACCGTCCGCCCCCTCAGGCGCATCCCTTGGCGAGAAGTCGCGTCGAATTCCGTTCCACCCCCCAGGGAAAGACTCTGCCGTCGGCCCGAGGCCCGGACCGTTCCCGCAGAGAGGCTACTTGAACCGGTAGGTAATCCGTCCACGGGTCAGATCGTAGGGCGACATTTCCACCTTGACCCGGTCCCCCTCCAACACCCGGATGTAGAACTTCCTCATCTTCCCCGACAAGTAGGCCAAAATCTCATGGCCGTTCTCCAGCTCCACCCGGAAGGTGGCGTTGGGGAGCACCTCGGTGACGGTACCTTCCAGTTCGATGGCATCCTTTCCCATGCAGGGCGGTCTCTCCTGGTTCGGTGTCCTTGCCCCTCCGCACCCACCCGGCCTTGGCGGGAGCGGATTCGGCACAATGTGGGGGAAAGAGAAGCCCGGAAGGCTCAAAAAGCAACGGGGGGAGATCCCGGGGGCCAGGCATCGCGTCGTCCAAGCTCGGCGGCGGGACCACGACCGCCCGCTCCGGAGCTTCTGCGGAAAAGGCCCCGGCCCCGCCACCGGGGGGCGGCAGGGCCGGGCAGGGTAGGCTTGGCGACCTCCTTCGGGATCACCCGAAGGAGACCGGCCAAGCCGTCAGTTGAACCGATACCGCAACGAGACCTGGATCCGGTACACGTCTCCCAGGCCGGCGGTGGGCTCGAAGGTCTTGGAGATCAGATCTCCGCCCGTGGTGATCGTGCGGAGCCGGTATTGGGCCCGACCCTGGGCATCGGCCGGAGCCCCGGTGGGGACGATGAGGGGTTGGGTGGTGACGAACCGCTTTCCTACGCCCCACTCTTTGTTCAGGAGGTTCAGGAAGTTCAGCACGTCGGCCCGGATCTCCACCCCGTTCCGGTTGCCGGCGATGTTGCGGAAGATTTCCTGGGACACGGAGAAGTCCATGGTGGTGACCATGGGCATCATGACGGCGCCCCGCTCGGCGTACTTGCCCCGGTTCTTCCGCAGGTACTTGTCCTGCTGGATGAACTTCTCCCAAGCCTCGGCCTGCTCCTCCGCCGTATAGGTGCGGCCGCCCGCCGTATAGGTCTGGAAATTCATCTCGCTCTTGTCCTTCGGAATATAGATCAGGTCGTTGCTGGTGCCCCCGTCGCCGTTGAGGTCGCCGGCAAAGGTATAGCTGGCGTTCCCCCAGGTCCGCCGCTCCACGAAAAGGGAGAGGGTGGTGGCCCCCACGTCGAAGAACTCCCGCCGGTAGGTGAGCGCCCCGAAGATCCGGTGGCCCTGATGGTTGGAGGAGTAGCCCAGACCAGGCTTGTTGGGGTCACCGGCATGGGGGTTGTTGTTCCAGGACCCGAAGGCGATGGAGCCGGGATCCACCGTGTTCTTGGACTCTCCGTAGCTGTAGGCCACCTTGGCAAACAGCCCGTCGGCCATGGGCCGCTCCAACGAGGCGCTGAAGTTCCACGACCGCCCGATGTTCTGGTTCTTGAGGACAACGGCGCTGGTGATCTTGGAGTTCAGCCGGTTGCTGCTCACCCAACGGGGGCGGTTGTCGGGGCCCGTGAAACGGGCGGTGGGAGGCGCCAGGTTGGCGTTGATGTAGTAGATGCCGTTCACGTCGCGGTTGTAGACGAACTCCACCGTGCCGAAGAGGTCCCAGGGGAGCTGGCGATCCACCGCCACGTTGGTCCGCCAGACCTGGGGGAACTTGAAGTCCGGCGTGGTGAGGGCCAGCTCATAGCTCGCCGCCGGTGCTCCGGTGACCGTCGTGGGCTTGTAGCGGTTGGGATCGGGGTGGAAGGGCCGGGCCCGGGTGTTGTCCAACTGCTCGAAGCCCGTAAGGACCCCGTTGTTCCCCACCTGGTTGGAGATCCAGACATAGGCAGGCCGGCCGCTGAAGAGCCCCGTCCCCCCCCGGACCTGGGTGGTCTTGTCGCCGAAGACGTCCCAGTTCACTCCGATTCGGGGCGAGAACAGGGGGTTGGGGTCCGGAAGCTTGTCCGTGCGGTAGCGGACGATGTTCCGGTTCTCGTCCAGGAAGGTCATGTTGTTGACCTCCCCGTTCTTGAACCCCGTGTCTCCGAACCAGGGCACGTCCACCCGGGCTCCGATGGTCAGCTTGAGGTTCGGCCGCACCTGCCATTCGTCCTGGGCGTAGATCCCCGCGTAGAGGACCTCCAGGGGCTGGATGGGCTTCTCCTGGCCGGGGATGTTGCTCCAACGGACCTGAAAGCGCCGCAAAGTCACCGGTGAGGTGGTGCGGTTGGGGTTGGCCAGGTAGTCCCGGGCGTCCGCGTAGAAATCGTCCAAGGAGTTGTACACGTAAACGCTCTGGGAACCGGGGAAGAAGACGTTCTCCGATTCGTAGCGCTCCACGCTGAGGCCGAAGGTGTAGCTGTGCTTGCCCCGGAACACGGAGAAGTTGTTTTGGAGCTGGAAGCTCTTGTAGCGGAGCTCGTTGTTGGGGGTGAAGGGCTCGAAGCCGAAGGAGGTATAGGTGCTTCCGTCCCTCAAGATGTCCACGAAGGGGAACATGGTGCCCCGGGACTTGCGGCTCTCGTCATGGCTGGTGAAGCCCAGGATGAGCTGGTTGGCCATGTCGGAGCCCACCATGGCGTTCCACTCCCCCACCAGGGAACGGATGTTCTCCATGATCTGATAGTTCGAGTTCTGGAAGTTCAGAGCCGCCGTGGTGGTCCGCCGGGTACCCCACCCCAGGGAGCTGGAGTTGGAGAGGAGCACGTCCGTGTCGGAATCCAGGTGGACGTAGCGCAGGCTCACCTTGCTCCGGTCGCTGAGGTTGTAGTCCACCTTGCCCAGGAAGCGGAGGGCCGGGGTTTCGTGGTTATATCCCTGATAGGGGCCCGTCTCGTAGTTGAAGTTCTGCTTGAGGAACGCCCGCAGGGCGTCCAGGTCACTGGCCAGGACCCGGGTCACGTTGCCGCCCACCGTTTCGCCACCCCGGTTGGCCCGATACGTCGTGCCCGGTTCGGTAAGCCCGTCCTTCTCGAAGCTGACGAAGAAAAAGAGCTTGTCCTTGACGATGGGCCCCGAAAGCCAGCCCCCCCACTGGGCGTAGTCGAAGGTGCCGGGGTCTACTTCCGCCTTGCCCGCCTTCGTCCCCACCAGGTCCTGATTCCGGAATTGATGGTAGAAGGAGCCCCGGAACAGGTTCGTGCCGCTCCGGGTTACCGTGTTGACCCCTGCCCCCACGAAGTTCCCCTGTCGGACGTCATAGGGAGCAATGTTGATCTGGATCTGCTCGATGGCATCGAGGGAAATGGGGGCCACCCCGGTGCGGTCCCCCGGCTGGCCGGCCAGTCCGAAGGAGTTGTTGAAGTAGGATCCGTCCACCGTGATGTTGTTCAGGCGGTTGTCCTGCCCGGCGAAGGAGAACCCCGACCGGAACTGGGGAGTGAGGCGCGCGAAGGAAGCCAGCCGGCGGTCGATGGTGGGGAGGTTCTCCAGGACCTGCCGCTGTACGGCCGTGGCCGCCCCGGTGCGCTCGGAGCTGATGATGGGGTTACGGGTGGCCTCCACGCGAATCCCCTCCAGGGCCACAGCCGCGGTGGCCAGACGGAAGGACACGTCGGTGGCCACACCCAGGTTGAGCATGATCCCTTCTACGGACTGTTCGGCGTACCCGATCATGGAAGCCGTGACCGTGTAGGGCCCCCCTACCCTCATGCCGGGGATGACGAACCGGCCGTCGGCCCGGGAGATGGCGGAATAGCGGGTGGCCGAGGGGACATGGACGGCGGTGATCACCACATCGGCCAAGGGCCGCCCCTCCGCATCCACGACCACGCCGTTGATCTGGGAGGTGGTCACGCCCTGGGAGAGGAGCCCCCGGGGCGCCGCCAAAAGGGCGAGGGCGAGGAAGAGTGTACCCGTGAAGAGACGTTTCATGCGGTATCCTCCGGAAGAAGGACAGACAGGGCTCGAGAGCTTCTTCGGCAGCCGCAGGCCCCGGGCACCAGGTCCCCCCTTCCAGCCCTTCAGGAGCCCGGCCCGGAAACCCCTGCGATGGGCCTCAATTTAGGGGGCAGAGGCGGTTTGGAAAGCGGTAACGACGGCACGGCCAGGTAACGAGACCCCTGCCCTTGGGGGGCCTCCGCCGGATCCGGAACCCCCTACCCCTGGACGGCGTTGATCATGTCGAAGATGGGCAGGTACATGGACACGATCATCCCCCCCACCACCACCCCCAGCACCACGATCATGATGGGCTCCATGGCGGCCAAGAGGGCCTCCACC
>JAUQOX010000105.1:0-1473 GCA_030550695.1 Gemmatimonadota bacterium
AGCTTTCCCGAGCTTGCCGACCCGGAAGAGGCCCGGACGATCATTGCTTCCCATTATCCGGAGGCCCTTCAGAAGGCGGGGATCGGTGGGGCGGTGACCCTGTGGTTCTGGCTTACGCCCGAAGGGCGGCCCGAGAACATTCAGGTTCGGCGGGGAAGTGGCTACCAAAGCCTGGATGATGCGGCCATGCTGGCCCTTCGGAAGCTTCGATTTCGGGCAGCTACCCGGAACGGGGCGCCCGTTGGAACCTGGGTCGAATTTACGGTTAGGTTCGAAGCGGATGGAAACAGGGAAGACCTGGTTCTGGAGGCGGTCCAGGCCGCGGGAACCCCGAGGTTTTGACCGGAATCAGTCCCTGACGGGTTGTCGGGTTCATATCGAGGAAGACGGAGGGGATCCGAATGTCCGTAAAAACCCTGGCTCAACTTCCCCCTGAGGCGCTCCGGGGAAAGCGGGTGTTCGTGCGGGTGGATTTCAACGTGCCCTTGGGGCCCGGAGGGGAAGTGGCCGACGACACCCGAATCGTCGAGGCTCTGCCAACCCTACGCCATCTCCTGGAGGCGGGGGCGCTGCCGGTGGTGGCCTCCCATCTCGGGCGGCCCAAAGGGGGACCGGACCCGTCCTATTCCCTCCGTCCGGTGGCGGACCGGCTGGCTTCCCTGTTGGGCGCCCCCGTGCGATTTGTGCCCCAGTTGGTCGGGCCCGAGGTGCGGCAGGCGGTCCTCTCCCAGGCCGGGGGGGAGGTCCTGCTCCTGGAAAACACCCGGTTCCATCCCGGGGAAACCAAGAACGACCCCGAGCTCTGTGCGGAGCTGGCGGAAGGGGTGGACCTGTACGTGAACGACGCTTTCGGGGCGGCCCACCGCGCCCATGCCACGACCACGGGTCTTGCGGAAGCGGTACGGGCGCGAGGCGGACAGGCGGTGGCCGGCTTTCTCATGGAGAAAGAACTTCGCTACCTGGGCCAGGCTTTGAATCAGCCGGACCGCCCCTTTGTGGGGGTTCTGGGCGGAGCCAAGATCTCGGGGAAAATCGACGTGATCCGAAGCCTTCTGCCCCGGGTGGATCGCCTCCTCATCGGCGGCGCCATGGCCAATACGTTCTTCCGGGCTTTGGGCCTGGAGACCGGCGATTCCCTGGTGGAAGAGGATCGGTTGGCGGAGGCCGCGAGGATTCTCGAGGAAGGCGGCCCTCGGTTGATTCTGCCGGTGGATTGCGTGGTGGCCAGCGAACTTCGGGAGGGGGTCGAAACTCGGGTGGTGAGCCGCGACGGAGTGGGGAAAGGGGAGCGGATCGGAGATGTGGGTCCGGCTACCCAGGAACTCTTCGCCAGAGAACTGGCCCAGGCTCGGACCGTGGTTTGGAACGGGCCCATGGGGGTGTTCGAGCTTCCGTCCTTCCGAGGGGGCACCCTGGCGGTGGCCCGGGCCCTGGCGGGGGTCAGCGCCCGGGGGGGAGTCACCGTGGTGGGGG
>JAUQOX010000105.1:1483-9249 GCA_030550695.1 Gemmatimonadota bacterium
GGGGGGGGTGAGTCGGTGGCGGCGGTCCACCAGGCCGGCGTGGCCGGAGAACTCAGCCACGTATCCACCGGGGGCGGCGCCTCGTTGGAGTTCTTGGCGGGCGTCACCCTCCCGGGGGTGGCGGCCCTGGATCAGGTGGCGGAAGGGTAGAAGAGCAAGGAGCAAGGGTTTTGAACCGGGAGCCTTTCTCGGAAGCAGGCGACGACGCTGCCCGTGGGGTGGTGGTGGCGGGAAACTGGAAGATGCACCACGGCCTTCGGGCTACCCAGGAGTTCTTCAAGAAGTTCAGGCCCGCCCTGGCGGAGGATTCCTTGGCTCCCCGGGTCCTCATCTTTCCTCCGTTTCTGTCTCTTTCGGCGGCTGTGGCGGCGCGGCCTGCGAAACCGAGGGTGGATCTGGGCGTCCAGGACCTTTATTGGGAACAGGAGGGGGCCTTCACCGGTGAGGTGTCGGCCGCCATGGCCCAGGAAGCGGGGGCAGGGTTCGCCTTGGTGGGGCATTCGGAGCGCCGGCGGCTCTTTGGCGAGACCGACGAATGGGTGGCTCGGAAGGCGCGGGCAGCCCTGGCGCAGGGCCTTGGCGTGGTGATCTGTGTAGGGGAAACGTGGGAGGAGCGGAAGGCCGGGCGGGTGGAGGAAGTGCTGCTGGCCCAGATCGCGGCGGTGGGAGAGGTGATCAGGGATTTCCAGGACTCGGAGATCCTCCTGGCCTACGAGCCGGTTTGGGCCATCGGCACGGGAGAAACGGCAAGTCCTCACGATGCATCCGAGGCTCAGGGCTTCCTGAGGGGTTCCCTGGCGGAGTGGGTGGGGTCGGGACGGGCCGGGAGACTTCCCATCTTGTATGGGGGTAGCGTCAGGCCGGAGAACGCTTTGGAACTCCTCTTGGCCCCCGACGTGGATGGCCTCCTGGTGGGGGGTGCGAGCCTCGATCCCTCTTCGTTTGCCCGGATCGTAGAGGCCGGGGCCCAAGCCTGGAGGTTCAGGGGCGGGGTTTGAAGCCGCCGTTGACACCTTTGGGCCGGTGGGCGAGCTTTTTTTGCTCCGATTCCCCCGCTTCCGGATCGATCCATGTATACGTTCTTGCTCATCCTTTTGGTTTTGGATGCCCTGTTCATGGGGCTGGTGATCCTGCTCCAGGCAGGGAAGGGTGGAGGTTTGGCCGCCATGGGCGGTGGAGTCGCGGCCGCCGAGGGCATTCTCGGTGGGCGGCAAGCCACCACCGTCCTCACCCGTGCGACTTGGATCAGCGGCGGCACTTTTATGCTGCTGGCTCTGATCCTCTCCATCTTGTCCTCCAGGAGCAGTCAGCCGCGTCCTATCCTTCAGGATCAATTCCAGCCTGTGGTTCCGGCGCCTGAACCGTTGCTCCCGGGTGCTGGGGGAGGGGTCGGCGGTCCGGAGGGTGCCGGGAGCTCCGGGGAAAAGCCCGGCTCGCCCGAGAACCGGGGCCCGGGTTCGGGGGAGTAGGCCCGGCAATCGGCTCCTCACAGGGCCCGCCCCGAGGCTTGGCCGGGTGGGGGCGGGGTGGGGAAGCTGGGGCTTTTTTTCGGCTGTTTTTTTGGGAAGGTCGCTCAGAGCACCCGGGCAGCATCGGGTTCGATTCCATCAGGGAAGGGAGTCCATAGGGTGGCACGCATCGAGGTCCCCATGCCGCAGATGGGGGAGTCCATCGCGGAAGGAACGGTAGCTCGGTGGCTGAAGCAGGTTGGGGATTCCGTCCAGCGCGATGAGCCCATCCTGGAGATCTCCACCGACAAGGTGGATGCGGAGATTCCTTCGCCGGCTTCAGGGGTCTTGGTGGAGATCCTCGTGGGGGAGGGCCAAACGGTGGAGGTGGGGACGGTGGTGGCCTATGTGGACACGGAAGCCCAGCCGGGCCTCGTTCCGGCCCGGGAGGCGGCCGGGGGGCCTTCCCCGGAAGGGCAAGCGGGTCCGGCGGGTGGGGTGGTGGAGGGCGGCTCAGCGGCCGCCCCGGAGGTCTCCGGCGGGCCGGAGGAGCGCCTCCGCACCCGGTCCAGCCCCTTGGTCAGGAGAATTGCCGAAGAACACGGGGTGGATCTGAGGGAGGTGGTCGGTACCGGATTCATGGGTCGCGTCACCAAGCAGGACATTCTGGGGTTCCTGGCTGGACGCTCCGAGGCCGGGAAGACCGGCGCCCCTGCCGCCACCCTGCCTTCTCCGTCCCAGGCCCTCCGTGCACCGGTCGCAGGGGCCTCGGCACCCCAGCCGACCCCAGGGGGACCTCCGCCTCAGGCCCTTGCCGGCCCGGCCCGGCCTGCCGGAGAACTGGGGGGTGGGGGGGCCTCCGAATTCTGGAAGGTCTTCTTCGGGGAGGTGCAACACCCTGAGTATCCCGTGCGGGGGGCCGATCGGGTCGAGCCTATGGACAAGGTCAGAAGGCTCACCGCGGAGCACATGGTCCTGGCCAAGCGGGTGGCTCCCCACGTGCACTCCTTCATCGAGGTGGACTTCACCCGGGTGGATCAGCTCCGGGCCCTCCACCGGGACCGCTGGGCCCAACTGGGGGTGAAGGTGTCCTATACCGCGTTCGTGGCTTGGGCCTGTTCCCGGGTCCTGCGGGAATTTCCCATGGTCAATGCCACCGTATCGGGGAACAACCTCCTTTTCCGGGGAAACGTGAATGTGGGGATCGCCGTGGATTTGAACCCGGGCCTCATCGTGCCCGTCATCCACGACGCGGACGAACTGAGCCTGGTTGGCTTGGCAAAACGGGTTGTGGACCTGGCGGAACGGGCCCGGGCCCGGCGGCTCAACCCGGAGGAGATCCAGGGGGCCACCTTCTCGATCACCAATCCGGGCGTCCTGGGCACCCTGGCGGGCACGCCCATCATTCCCAAGGGTACGGCGGCGATTCTCGGCACCGGCTCCATCGAGAAACGGGTGGTGGTGCTGGAAGACCCCCTCACCGGGGCCGATACCATCGCCATCCGCAAACGGTCCATTTTTTCCCTCGGTTACGACCACCGCATCGTGGACGGGGCCGACGCCGCCCGGTTCCTTTCGCGGGTAAAAGAACTCCTGGAGGGGTTCCCGGCTGACGCTTAGGCTGGAGCGGAGGAAAAAGGCCGGCGTACGAAGGAGGCCTTCCCCAAGGTCGGGCCGGTGGAGGTTTCGAGTGTCGGTGGGCAGCCCCTTGCCGCCGGTGGAGGTTCGGATCCTGGGAGTCGTCCCTTACCGGGATGGCTTGGAACTCCAGGAGCATCTGGTAGCCCGGAGGAGATCCGAAGAGATTCCCGATCAGCTGCTCCTCCTTGAGCATCCGCCCGTCGTCACCCTGGGGACCTCGGCCCATCGGGAGCACCTGCTTCTGTCCCCCGAGGAGCTGGAGAAGCGGGGGATCGGGCTCTTCGAAGCGGGCAGGGGAGGGGACGTCACCTACCATGGCCCTGGCCAACTGGTCGGTTATCCCATCCTGAGGCTCCCATCCCATCGCCGAGATCTCCACGGCTACCTGCGGGACTTGGAGGAGGTTCTCATCAGGGCCTTGAGGGAGCTGGGCGTGGAGGGCTACCGGGAGCCGGGGTACACGGGGGTATGGACGAAGCAGGGGAAGGTCGCGGCCATCGGAGTGAGGGTCTCGTCCGGTTGGATCACCTCCCACGGCTTCGCTTTGAATGTGGGCCCCACCCCGGACGGCTTTCGAGCCATCGTCCCTTGTGGGATTGCGAATCGGCCGGTGACTTCGGTGGAGGAGGTCCTCCACCAGACCGTTGGCATGGAGGAGGTGATCCCGCTGGTGGTGAAGCATTTTGGAGAAGTGTTCGAGTTGGAGCCGATTGTGGTCTAGACAACATTTTCTGCCTGGCAGGGAGCCCGTCCCCGCCTGGGGGGATGCCAATGTTTTTTGCCTCCCCGTTTTGAATCTCCTTTGCAGAGAAGCAAGTCTTCCTTCAGAACCATCTGTTTACACCGGAACGGAGCGCTGGGCGGGGGTCTCGCTCCATGTGGCTATCTTCAGCGTCTCCAAGCACTTGAGGGCCTACAAACCGTTACCGCGGGCAGGGCTCCAGAGAACGCTTGACCGGGTCCCGGAACTGTTGAATAGTTACCCGTGCGTCGCTGATGCGGCCTGCGGAAACGATGGCGATGGTCATCCTCCAGCAGATCAGCGGCGCAAGCCTGGGGCGGGACGCCGCCGCCATGGCAGCCGGTCTGGCTTCTTGGAGTCAGACTGGCCGACGGGGAGGTCGCTGGACCCCGTCGTAGCCCCGGCAGCTGCGGGGCGCCTGATCCGCTGACCGCGCGGTGAGGGGAAGGGATGAGCGTTCGGCCGTCAGCACGACGACGGATCCAAGAGCGAGAAGCGAGTCCCGCCAGCGGACAAGGAGGCCCCGGCGATGGCGTGCCACGCCGGGGCCGAATTGTTTCTTCCTCGGTCTCTTTCGGCCCGGCGCCGCATCTGCCGGTTCTTCGGAGACATCGGCTTCCGGGTTCTTGGCTGTCGAGCCTCCCCCTCCTGCCGGGGCTTCCTCATTCCGCCGCGTCCTCCCCCCCCGCCAACTCCCCCGCGGCCGGAGGGGCGTTCTCCTGGACCGCCAAGTAGAGACCGGAGCTTTTCCTGCGCTCCGCCAGCCAGTCCAAGAAACCCGAAGGCACCAGCCCCTCCGATTGGCTCTGGGTCCGGGCAGCCCGGGTCGCCAGGTAATTGGCGTATTCGTTCTTGGGATCCCCCGCGTGGCCCCGCAGCCAGGTCCACCGCACCCGGTGCCGTTGGCTTTCCCTGTCCAGCTCCATCCAGAGGTCCAGGTTCTCCACCGCCCCGCCCCGCCGCCTCCATCCGCGCACCTTCCATGCCGGCACCCACTCCCGAATACCTCGGATCAGGTATTGGCTGTCGGAGTGGAAATGGATCCGGCACGGCCGCTTCAAGAGCCGCAGACCTTCCAAAGCACTCCGGAGGGCCATCCGGTTGTTCGTGGTAGCCGCCTCCGAAACCCAATAGTCCCGCCTTTCCCAGTCCCTGCCGGTCCAATGCTCCACCAGTCCGGCGGCCCCTCCGGGATTCGCCCTGCCCTGGAACTGATTCCCCAGACAGGATTCGTCGGCGTGGATGATGACCAGAGGCCAGTCTTTCATGGCAACGAGCGCTGTCCGGGACCGGGCGGGCGGCCCTTGGGAGGGCCGAGGCGGAAGTGCCCAAAGACTAAAGGTTACGTACAGACCAGTCTAGATGAGCCCTACCGGGGGCAGGAAGCGGGCCCCCCCATGGGCTTGGGGCGGGGGCGTCCTGTTCCGGTGGGGGCAAGGATCCGCGCCGCGGGGGGAGAGGATCGGCTCGCCTCGAGGGGCCCGTGTCTCCAACAGCCGAAAGACCCTGGAAACTTGACGGGAAAGGGGGGATCCCTAGATTGGCGCCGCTTGATCCTTTGGTCCCCTTGCCAGTCGACGATGACTTATCACGCAAACCCGGCCCGGCTCCTTCTGGAGGACGGGCGAAGCTTTCTCGGCACGGCTCTCGGTGCCCCGGGCGTGGCGCTGGGGGAGGTGGTTTTCAATACCTCCATGACCGGCTATCAGGAGATTCTCACCGACCCCTCCTACACCGGGCAGATCGTGGTGATGACCTACCCCATGGTGGGCAACTACGGCGTGAACTCCCGGGACGGCGAGTCCGAGCGCCCCCAAGTGTCGGGGTTCGTCGTCCGGGAAGCCTCCCGGATGTTCTCGTCATGGAGGGGGGAAGCCACCCTGGACGAGTAC
This sequence comes from Gemmatimonadota bacterium, assembly GCA_030550695.1. Lineage (GTDB taxonomy): Bacteria > Gemmatimonadota > Gemmatimonadetes > Longimicrobiales > Gaopeijiaceae > JAUQOX01. Next base: position 7,207 of record JAUQOX010000105.1, read on the forward strand.
CTCCGGAACCACGGGGTGGTGGCCATGGCGGGGGTCGACACCCGGGCGCTCACCCGGCATATCCGTTCCCGGGGGGCCATGCGGGGGGCCATCGCCCCCGCCGACCTGCCGGAAGAAGAGCTCCTGGAGCGGGTTCTTGCCCATCCACCCATGGAGGGTCTGGACTTGGCCTGTGGCGTTTCCACCCCCAGGCCCTACGGGTTGTCCGCGGTGGGTGAGGAGCGGTTCCACGTCCTCGCCTACGATTTCGGGGTCAAGGCCCGCTCGCCCAGGATCCTCGCGGAGATGGGATGCCGGGTCACGGTTCTCCCGGCGGATACCCCCTTGGAAGTGATCTTGCAAGAGAAAGCCGACGGGTTGTTCGTGTCCAACGGGCCGGGGGACCCGGCGGCGGTGGAGAGGGCCGAAGGGGCCATTCTGGCCCTGTCCGCCCGGGGGGTTCCGGTATTCGGGATCTGCCTGGGCCATCAGCTCATTGCTCGTGCCTTCGGCGGAAAGACCTACAAACTCCCCTTCGGCCACCATGGGGGCAATCACCCGGTGAAACGCCTGGAGAGTGGGACGGTGGAGATCACCGCCCAAAACCACGGATTTGCTGTGGCGATGGACGAGGGGTCGAGGATTGCCGGGGCGCCGGAGCTTCGCCTGACCCATGTGAACCTTTACGACGGGACGGTGGAAGGACTGGCCCATCGCACCCGCCCTGTCTTCTCCGTGCAGTACCACCCCGAGGCCGCACCAGGACCCCACGACAGCCTCTACCTTTTTCGGCAGTTCCTCCAACTCATGGAGGCCTGCCGACCGTGAGGGTCCGGTTTTGCGGTTGAGCCGTTCCTTCGGTCGGCCAGGAGGGTCTGATGGAAAAGACGGCAGACCGACCTGAAACTGCCTGGGTGGTTGGGCGGCCGGTCGGAAAGGAGGCTCAGGTGCCCTGCCGGGATAGAAAGCCTTGACGGGGCCGGGCGGGGACGGTTACCGTGCCTGCCCTCGGACACGGCCTCCCGGCCCATGGGAGGGTTCGATGGGGGGGGCGGGGAGGCTGAGGGGTCGCTTCGGCGCTGGGCTCCCCTGGATCGGTGCTGAGGGTAGCATCCCTCGCGGAGGATGGTCATGACCAAAGCGGACCTGGTGGAACAAGTCGCGCAGGCCATAGGCCCTGGGATCACCAAGAAGGAGTGCGCCCTGGTGGTGGACGGCTTCTTGGCCGCGGTGAAGCAGGCACTGGCCCGGGGCGAGAACATCGAGATTCGGGGCTTCGGGACCTTCAAGGTCCGGAAGAGAAGGTCCAGGATGGCCCGGAACCCCAGGACGGGCGACCCGGTGGAGGTCGAAGCTAGATCCGTGCCCGTCTTCAAGCCGTCCAAGTACCTTCGGGCTCAGGTGGGGGGAGCCGAGGGGAAGAAGGGGCGCTGAGATTCCGGCCGAACGACTCGCCCGAGGCGGGATGCCCTCAGGCCGGTGGCGGGGCGACGGCGGACGCAGGAAGGATGGGAAGAACCCCGGGTGGGAGGTCCGGAGCGGAGCATTCCGGACCTCCCACTTTGTTTAACAAACTCCCGGAAGGGGGCATCAGATAGGCAGTGGAGGAGCCGTCACGTTTCGATGTCCCGGCCGACCCGGAGTTGGTCCGGCGCGTTCGGGAGGGAGATGAAAGGGCCATGGATCTCCTGGTGGCTCGCCACTATTCCACCGTCTTCCGGCTGGCACTCCGGATGATGGGAAACGAAGAGGCGGCATCCGATGTGGTCCAGGAAAGCTTTCTGAAGGCCCTCCGGGCCATCCACGGTTTCCGAGGGGAAAGTTCGTTTCGCACGTGGCTCCTGGCCATCGCGGCCAACGAGGCCAGAGGGGCCATGCGAAGGGGCGGGAGGAGGAGGGAAACGGGTCTGGAGGACGCCACAGATCTGCCCGATGGGAATCCTCTTCCGGACGAGACGCTGAGCCTCCGGCAAGAGAGGAAAAGGATCTCCAAGCTCATTGCCTCCCTTCCGGAAAAGCAGAGGGAGGCAGTGACCTTGCGAATCTTTGAGGGATTGAGTTTTC